>CAUPNA010000041.1:0-28861 GCA_963512475.1 uncultured Undibacterium sp. | reverse complement strand
AGTGTCGAAACTCGCTTCGCTCAAACAACGACACTTTCTTATCCATTTTCTGTGACCCACAAATTACATCGTCTCGAACGGTGGTAAGTCAAAAGCAAAGTCAAAAGCAAAGTCAAAAGCAAAGTCAAAAGCAAAGTCAAAAGCAAAGTCAAAAGCAAAGTCAAAAACAACGACCTACAACTACTTTTATAAAAATGTGTGTCGGTCGATTCTGATTGTTTTGGTGTTGCCGTTGTTTTTGACTTTCATCCACTTCTGACACTGCCAATTGTGCGGGACAGAAAATGGATAAGAAAGCCTTGTTGTTTGAGCGAAGCGAGTTTCAAGGCTTTCCCATTTTTTGTCCCGTATAATTGGGCACCCGAAGGGCAGTGGCAGCGTGGTCGCCTTCTTTTGCTTACTTTTCTTGGCGAAGCAAGAAAAGTGAGTGGCTGTCGGGCCACCCCCGACCTACAGACCCATCAGCTAAACCACCAACACACAAATCAAAAACAAAAACCTAAATCTCCTCCTGCGTCAACTCCCGAGCAAACACCTGATTCCCCGCCATCAATCCACCATCCACAGGCAACACCACCCCAGTAATCACCCTAGCCGCATCAGAAGCCAGAAACATCACCGCATCCGCAATATCCTCAGGCATCGCAAAATCCCGCAGCGGATACCACTTCTTCAAATCCTCAAACACCTGCGGATTCTTATCCACGCGGGCTTGCCAAGCTTGGGTCTTTACCGTGCCAGGGCAAACCATATTCGCTCTTATGCCAAACTTGCCGAACTCCATCGCCAGTGCTTTGGTATAACTGATCAAACCTGCTTTCGCAACGCTATACGCAGGATGGCCAAACGAAGTCATGCCATTGACACTGCCGATGATTACGATATTGCCTTTGCCTGCTTTTTGCATTGCCGGACGTACTGCTTCGACTGTATGGAAAGTCCCATTTAAATTGAGATCCATATCTTGCTTCCAGCTTTCTTCCGTCGTGGTTTGCAAAGTTAATGCTTGTGCAGCGCCAGCATTGGCGACTAAAACGTGGACATCGCCATGTGCCGCGACGGCAATACTTAAAGCTTGTTTCAACTGATTGGCGTCAGTGATATCGGCGACAACCGCGCTGCATTTATCTGCGCCCAGTTGTGCAACTAAATCCGCTAATTGGGTCGCTTCACGATCTTGTGCATAGACATGGTCGCCCGCATTCACAAATGCTTGGCAGAGTGCGCGACCAATGCCGCCGCAGGCGCCGGTGATTAGGATATTGCGTGCCACTGTGTTTGTCACTGCGTTTGCCACGATGCTTACCATTTAAGTGCTTTCCTTTAAAGTCTTAGCCAGATGATCGAGCTGATATTGCGGTAACAAGCCATAGTTGTAAAATGCAAAATCCTTGATGCCTAATGCTATTACACCAGCCATTGCGGCGCCTAATTCTGCGCCTTGATTCAAGTCGGGCAGCCCTGGCCGTAAAATGGCGCGTATTTTTTCTGGGTTGCCAATTTGACGCAGACTTTCCCATGCATCAGCAATCGCACGATTGGCGTTTGGCTCGTAGAAAGGAATTTCGATATAGTCAGCCACTTCGGACAAGGCTTTGAGATCACTGCCTTCGGTCCAACAAGCGGAAGTGGGTCTTTGTACCGTAGGTATTACCGCGAGTTCACAGGTGGAGGGAATCGCTGCGCGGATTTCCGTAATTAATTGGGTGACGCGATCCTGACGCAGGCCGATGAAAGCCAGTAAATCGGCATCGCTCAATAAATCTGATTGCGTCCAGCTGGCAGCTTGATCTGCGTTGGCATCTGCGGGTAAAGCAAGATAGCTTTTAATATTGTCTTGTATGCGGGTTTGCAAGGCGTCGACGTGGATGCCTTTTTCTTTTGCCGTAGTTTTACAGGCATCACAAAAACACATGCCCAGCATATTGTCTAACCAAGCATTTGTGGTGACTTGAGCGAATTCGTGATGATAGCCGTGGCCGTAAGGTTGCCAACCTGGAGATTCGAGAACGATACTAGCGAGCGCATGTTGGTGCGTGAGGTCGCCGCACAGATTCACTGCGTAGTCGAACACCGCTTTTTGCATAGGACAGAGGCTATACACATAGCCATCACCAAAAGCATTTTTCACAGTGTATTGGGGAAATGCGATACCGAGACGGGTGTTATGCAGGAGCACTGTCCAACCGTGGACTTTGACTCTGCCATCGTTTAATAGCGCTGGCAATACCGCACGTATCGCATCGTCGCTGTGCGCTTGTGGTTTGATGTCGCCATAACGGCTCAAATCAGGATCGAAGTAGGTGACGCCATCTTCAGGGAAGATGACACAAGGTGGTTTTTTTGCATGTGGGCGGATAAATTTACCAGCATGATAAGCAGTCGCCAAAGTCACATCGGTGATGCCCATGGCGAGCACTTCATCAACAAATTGCGTCACGCCGATGTCGGCGATATCCCATGCGTAGGTGTAGAGAGAACGGTAAGCAGGCAGTGTCATTATATCCTCGTGACTAGCGTGTTTCGTAGGATTTGCCAGCGCTTGTAGGGCGGGTGCAAACCGCACCGCAATTAAGGCCGGTCTCGCATGCACCACGGTCTGGCAGCGCGGGTTGCACCCGCCCTACGTTTTTATCCTTAAACAATAGCTGTGAATCGAATCACGACTATTCTCTATATTAGTTCTGTTGTTAAACTGGTTTGTACGCCGTCACTTCTATCTCCACTTTACAATCAACCATCATCGCTGATTGCACACAAGAGCGAGCTGGTGGATTTTCGCCAAAATATTCGGTGTAGATGCGATTGAAGGTCCAGAAGTCGCGCGTATCGTCGAGCCAAACCGTGACTTTGACCACATCACTTAAATCGCAACCCGCCAATGCCAATACTTTCTTCACGTTTTCCATAGTGCGACGCGTTTGTGATTCTATGCCGCCGGTTTCTATTTCGCCGTTTTCTTTCATGGCGACTTGACCCGAGCAAAATATAAAATCACCAGCGCGTACTGCAGGTGAAAATGGTAAGCGTTGACCGCCCGCGCCAGAGGGAATATTGCCGAAGCGTGTGATGTCTTTAGTCATGTTGTACTCGTAAAAAATATTATCGTTGAATCTGAACAGTAGTCGAGACAAAGCCTACTTGCAGTGTCTTAGTAGTCATATCAGTATATTCTTGTGTCGACTGAATTTACTTGATCAAGCCACGTGCGGTAGCAACCAAGATGGCACCTTGTCCCGCCAGATGTGCCTGAGTTTCATCGGATACGACGGTGATTTTTCCTGAGAAGTAATCATCGTTTTTGATCAAGATCGCTAAGGCTTCTTTCATAATCGGCTTGCCGCAAATGACGACTGGCGTGCCGGGCATCATCTTGATCGCAGTACTATTTTTTAAAGTCAGTAAATCAGCACCGAGGATGGCACCAAGTAAGAAGTTGGCACGGTCATTGCGCTCGTAAATCGTGAATTGATCCAGTGTGCGCACGTTGAAACAGGTACGACCCAGGCCGATAGTTTGTGCTGATTGCGCTCCAGCCAATAACATTTCTTCGTTGATAGAAGTCGCGAATTGCGAATCTAAAGATTGCGCCAGAATGGTATTGTGGGTGATCACATACATCAGCTCACCTGCCAAGGTCGTGACGCAGCCAGTGATGCGATTTTTATCATCGATGCAGACAAACTTAGAATGCGAACCGGGCATCACCATCATCGCCGGCCCCGTGATCGCCAATTGTTCGATCACGCTCATGACTTCGACTTCTTCGCCGCGCATCATGTCCATCGCTTCGCAATTATGCAAGCCGATGTTGTCCACGACATTCTTAACGCCAGGCACAAACCAGATTGGTTTAGAGAATACTTCGGGTATCGTCACCGACACCATGCCACGGGCTAATTGTTGTAAACCAGCCGGTGCAAAGACATGTGGCAATTCAAACAGACCGACGTTTGAGCTGATCATGCCAGAGCCTATGACCAGATCGATTTGCTCTTCTTCAACTTGGGCGGCTGCCAGTGTTTTGTTAATCGTATCGCGCACACCGGTTTGTAGTTTTTCGCGACTGCCGCTAATCGCAGTATCGCGTACACCCACTTCGCATGCCTGATGGGCTAGCACTTCGCCGTCTTGCCATAGCGTTACGCGGGTGTTGGTCGTGCCTGTATCGATAGTAATAATATGAGTCATGTCAAATAAGACCTAAGTGAAATTTTGGGTGACGCACGGAAGAAGTCAATTTGAGTCCATATTGGCACACACAGGTTTCTCATTTATTGTCAGTTTGTAAAAGTGGTGCCAATAGTGAACGTAAACCGTGTACGCAAATTGTGACTGCAAATCAATTCGGTAATTCAAGCCGACTTCAACAGATTGATCGCAGCTTAACGGGCAAGCACGGGCTGAGCAAGCGAGGAATATTTGAGATGTCATTAAAAAATATTTGAGGAGAAAATTTTAATTTACTGATTATTTTAATAATTATCTCGGTTTTCCCGTACTTTTATGGGTCTATTAAGGCTAAATCAAAGATTTCAGTGAAATTCTGTTTTTCTCAATCGAAGCATTGATGATTAAAATGTTAGCACTGTTGGTAGAAAACAGGGCGGCATTCGAACAACAATTAAATTTCAAGCTTTCATTAAGTTTTATTAAATGAACTTCTGATATGGTATCGTTTTTCAATGAGGGTACTATGTCCAAACGTCTTCCACCACTAAACGCACTAAAGGTTTTTGAAGTCGCAGCGCGACGCTTGAACTTCACGCGCGCGGCGGAAGAGTTGCATGTGACAAACGCTGCAGTCAGTCATCAGATTAAATTACTGGAAGACTTTTTAGGTTTAGATCTGTTCCAGCGCAGTAATAATGTCTTAAAACTGACCGAAGCGGGTGAGCGTTATTTGCCACGTATACGCGAAGGTTTTAAAATTTTTCAGCAAGCGACAGACACGCTGCTCAATGACAATAATGTTTTGTTGCGAGTTGGTGTGCCACCTTCTTTCGGTTCCAAATGGCTGGTGCCGCGTCTGTATCGTTTTTTAAACAGACATCCCCAAGTGCGTGTTGAAATCGTGTCTGAAGTTGATCGCAGTTATCGGGACTGCGATATTTCTATCGATTTTAGGCGCACACAGTTTGCTGACTTTCGGATCGAGCCCTTCATCGTGACCGAGGTCTTTCCGGTTTGCAGTCCTGCCATTGCCAACGCCATGACGACGCCGTCTGATTTGAGTAAGCAGACTTTGTTACACGAAGTCAGCGCCATGAATGACCCTGATTATCCCAGCTGGCAATCATGGTTCTCTACGCTTGGAGTCAATGATAAGGAAGTCCGCAAAGGTCCACTATTTACGCTGGCGCTCATGGCTTTGCAAGCAGCGATAGATGGGCAGGGCGTCGCACTTGGGCAAGCTTTATTGGTCGAATACGATATTGCCGCTGGACGGTTGGTGCGACCATTTAATGTAGAGACGCCATTGCGCCTTGATTACTATTTAATTTATGCAGCGGATATGAAAGAAAACGCCGCCTTCCTCGCATTTCATCAATGGTTGATTAGTGAAGCGCAATTGCGTTAATAATCGGCTGTTAGTAATTCATGAAACAAATCAAAACCCCTCAACGCCGAGACGCAGAGGCACAGAGATAGGCGGAGAAAACCACTAGTATCTTCGTTTTCTCTGCGCCCCTCAACGCCTCTGCGTCTCGGCGTTGATGGGTTTACGTTCTGGTGAAAACGTTTCGCGTATGACGCAATATTATGTGCATCGTTTGTGTTGCCCTCAAGTTTCAATCTTGAAAGGCTTGGACATTTAGTTTCCTTTGACGAGCACGGAAAAAATCTCGCTGTTGGTATTTCGTGTTTGCCTTTACAGTTTTAAGACTATTCACATTCCTAAAATTGAGTCCCATCTATGTCTGCAAACACCCATTTATTTACACTCAGCTTGAAGCAAGCCGCGATCGCAGCGCTATTCGCTTCGAGTGTCGCTCTGCCAGTAAACACTCATGCAGCAGCGGTCGGCAATCTGCGCCAGATTGAAACACCCGCCAACATCAGCAGCGTGAAAATTGTCACTGACAAAGGCCATTTGTTGGAAATTAGTTTACTACGCCCAGACATGTTTCGCGTGTGGGCTGGCAGCGAAGGCAAGTTGATCGGTGCTGGTGATAAAGCCGCACCGATAGTACTGAAAAAGGATTACGCTAAAGTTGGTTTTCAGCTCACAGATAATGGCGATTATCAATTATTGCAAACCAGTAAAATGGCTTTGCGCATCTACAAAAAACCGCTGCGTTTGGCCTTGTATAAAGCCGATAACAAGAGCTTGTTATGGCAAGAAATGCAGCCACTGGATATCGCAGAGAAGCGTAGTTTTCAAACGCTATCAACCTCGCCGGATGAAGTGTTCTTTGGCGGTGGTCAGCAAAACGGTAGCTATGCGTTTAAAGGCAAGAGTTTGGAAGTTTCTTACTCAGGCGGCTGGGAAGAAAACGACAGACCAAGCCCCGCACCGTTTTATATGAGTAACAAAGGCTATGGCGTGTTGCGCAATACCTGGAGCAATGGCAGTTACGATTTTCGTGCAAATGATTTCGTTACAACCAGCCACAACGAAAAACGTTTTGATGCCTACTACTTTGTGGGCGATAACATCAAAGATGTTTTGAATGCTTACACCGAACTGACTGGACGCGCAAAAATTTTGCCGCGTTGGGCTTACGAATATGGCGATGCCGATTGCTATAACGATGGCGACAATATTAAGAAACCTGGCACAGTACCAAAGGGTTGGAGCGATGGCCCGAGCGGAAAAACACCGGACGTAGTGCTATCTGTCGCAGCAAAGTATCGTGAGCACGATATGCCGGGTGGTTGGATATTGCCGAATGATGGCTACGGTTGTGGTTATACCGATCTTGAAGGCGTGGTCGTTGGCCTAAGAAAATACGGTTTCCGCACCGGGCTTTGGACGGAAAACGGTGTCGATAAAATCAAATGGGAAGTTGGTACTGCTGGAAGTCGAGCACAAAAACTTGATGTGGCATGGACGGGTCCTGGCTACCAATTTGCGCTCGATGCAAACCAAGCCGCTGCGCAGGGGATTTTAGATAATTCCAACTCACGTCCTTTCTTATGGACCGTAATGGGGTGGGCTGGGATGCAACGCTACGCAGTGACCTGGACAGGCGATCAAAGTGGTAGCTGGGATTACATACGCTGGCATATTCCGACACTCATTGGTTCTGGCTTATCGGGGCAAGCTTACGCGACTGGCGACGTGGATGGTATTTTTGGCGGCAGTCCAGAAACCTTCACACGTGATCTGCAATGGAAGGCTTTTACGCCAGTGCTCATGGGTATGTCAGGCTGGTCGCAAAATTCACGCAAACATCCTTGGGCATTTGACGAACCATATCGCAGTATCAATCGCGATTATCTAAAACTCAAAATGCGCTTGATGCCATATATGTACACCTTAGCGCAAGAAGCAGAACAAACGGGCGCGCCGCTGGTACGTGGTTTGATGTGGGATCACCCGCAAGATGCGAATGCAAATAACGAGGCCTACAAATATCAATTTTTCTTAGGCAAAGATTTATTGATTGCACCTGTGTATCGCAGTCAGGCAGCGAGCAAAGGCTGGCGCAAGGGAATTTATTTGCCGCAAGGGCAGTGGATAGATTATGCCGACGGACGGGTATTAGAAGTGGGAGCGCAGGGTAAAGTGATTGACTATCTAGTGACTTTAGATCGCTTGCCAGTATTCGTGCGCGCTGGCGCGATTTTGCCTATGTACCCTAGCGCTTTGTACGATGGTCAGGTCGCCAAAGATGTTTTGACTTGGGATATTTATCCGTATGGCGAATCGACCTATACCATGTATGAAGACGATGGTGAAACCCGCCAATATCAGCAAGGTGAAAAAAGTACACAGTCTTTACGAGTGATGGCACCAAGTGGAAAAGCGGGTGACATTACGCTGCAATTAGATGGTGTGCAAGGTCAGTATCAAGGTATGGAAAAAACACGCGTACAAGAATTTCATATTCACACCCGCGTGAAACCTCAGCAGGTATTTTTGCAAGGACAAAATTTAGTCGAAGCTAAATCACGTGCAGAATTTGATGCGGCAACTACAGTTGCTACGTGGTTTTACGATGCGACACAAAAGTATGGCGTGGTGTACGTCAAAACCAGCAAGCTCGATATTCGTCAAGCGGTGCAAGTGCGTTTGGCGATTGCTGCGAATGCGAGTCTGGCGGCGACTGCTGATTATCCAGCGGCACCCGCAACGGGCGATGTGGTGGCGGCAGATACTTTGATAGTACTTAATCGCCCAGCCGAAGAGCCCGGCCACCCTTTGGAAAACGCATTCGATGGCAAATCTGGTACTTGGTTCAGAACCTTGCGCGATCAATCGCAAAAAACAGGCGCACATGAATTCACCCTGGCATTGGGTGAGCGTCGCATGATCAGAGGTTTAGAAATCGCACCGCGTAATGACAAACATTGGAAAGCGGGGCAGGTGAAGGACTTTGAAATTTACATGGCTGATAGCAATGGCGAATGGGCTAAACCCGTATTCACAGGACGTTTGAAAAAACAGGAAGGAAAGCAGAGAATTGAATTCGCCGCGAAGGCAGGGCGTCTATTTAGATTCCGTATTTTGAGCACGCACGACCAGGATGAAGGCGGCAATGTGCAAGATTCTATGGTCTTGACCAGCAACGATGCGGCGAGCGTCCCAAGTGCTTATAATGCCTTCGCGCCTTTGGCGGTGCCACCGATTGCGATTTCCGAATTTGCATTATTGGAACAACAAACCCCCGATGTGCCGCCATTGCAATTGTCTTTGTCGGATCAGACCTCGCTGCCATCCAATGCTGTGCAAAAGTTAAGCGCTGTTTTGAAAGACAAAGTGAACAGCAAAAAGCCAAGTAACACGGAAGGCATGATGCAAATGAATGGCTTGAAATTTCGTAAAGGTTTGGGTGTGGCAGATGCCAGCGACATCACTTATCGCTTGCAAGGAAATTGGCAAACTTTCCGTGCTGATGTCGGTATCGATGATGCCTGCCGTGAGAATGGAGGATTGCAATTCCAAGTCTACGGTGATGGTCGTCTCTTATTTGATAGTGGTTTAATCGTCGCACCGGCGGTCGTTAAACCCGAACTGGATATTCGTGGTATCGAGGTTTTACGCTTAACCACGACCGGCGTGAAGAAGAAAACCAGTGCGGCAGTTTGCGCTAACTGGGCGAATGCGACTGTGATAGGATTTCGAGGAGATAAAGTAGGTCAATAAGCTAGAGATTACTTCGCTACAAAAAAAATGCCGCACAGTTCACATTGAGACTGCGCGGCATTTTATCTTATGGGTTATTGATTGACCGACTTACTAATACTAAGAAACTGCACTTTAGGATCAGGTTCTGGCGTCAAGGTGAAAGCGATGAGTAAGCTGCCGTTTTCTCCCTTAATTTCAAAACTGCCACGCAATTGATTTTCTGCGCGGATAGTGCCTACGCTCAGCACTTTGCCTATGCTGTCGAAATGTTTCTTACTTTCTGCGATACGGTCTTCACGTGAATAATCGAGGAAGAAATTGTCAGCCGCAATCGCATTTCCCAACGCTAGATCCCAGTGCTGAATTAATTCTGCTACTTGCTGCTGACGCTGTAATAGCATCGCTGGCGCCTGCATGCTGCGTGCCGGAAGCTTGGCTTTTTCTATTAGTAAGTTGAGCGCTTTTCCAGTCAAACCGTATACCGGACCATAGCGCAAATTACTAAAAGCGATTACGGCAATTCCATGATCGGGTGTGAAGTAAAATTGACTGCCGTAGCCAGGTAGTCCACCGCCATGTCCCACTACAATCACATTTTGACTATCGCGAACTGTGCGTAATCCATAGGCGTAGGAGATGAATCGAGGATTAGGTGTGACGCCATCCAATAAGGTGGATTTTGTTTGCATACCTGCGAAAATCTGTGCTTGCTGCATCTCACGCAGACTAGCTCGTTTGACGGGCGCATTATCGAGCTCATTGCGTGCAGGCCACGCCGAGAGATGGAAAGCGGTGTACAAGGCAAAGTCTTCTATGGTGCTAATCAGACCTCCCATTGCTGCCGCGTCACCATCGTGCAAAATCGGCTCTGCTTCCCATTGATTATTGCGCCACTGGTAGCCTAGTGCAAATTGGTCGATGGGTGCTTTCGTGTATTCCCAAATGGTGTCTTTCATTCCTAGTGGTAGCAGGATGTTTTTGGTAATGTAATCTTGAAAACGCATCTTGCTGACTTTAGAGATGACTTTGCCTAGCAAAACGTAACCAAGATTGCTGTACTCAAAAGTGCCACCCGGCACATTTGAGAAAGATAAACCACCGCCAACAAATCGTTCCAGGCTGCGATTGTTTAAAGCCATTTGACGGTCGCCCCAAGGATTGTCTTCAGGCAGGCCGGTCGTCATCGTCATCAAGTGACGTATCGTGATAGCAGGTGAGTCTATGGTCGGTAAGTGAACATTGCGTAACTCGGGTAAATAGCGACTCACAGGGTCATCGAGTTTCAATAGACCTTGATCGCGTAGGCGCAGTGTCGCCATCGTCGCAAAGCTTTTGGTCATGGACGCAATTCGAAATTGGGTCTTAGTAGTCACAGGCGTTTTGCGTTCCAGATTCGCCATGCCTTGCGAGTAAGTATGAATCAGTTTGCCATCCATCACGATGCCATAGCTTAAGCCCGGTAAATGTTCCGTTTTGGCCAGATCTGCGTAAAGCTTATCGACCTCGGGAATCAATGCCATGACTTTTTGTAGCCGGTTTGCATCTTTGAATTCTGCTGGTGCATAGACTTGTGCTTGTGCATGAGCTGACAGAGGCGCTAGCACTCCCGAGAAGATCAATACTAAAGGTGCCAGCATCAACCATGTTTTTGAAATTTGTGAGGGCATACTGTTTCTCCTTGTAAAATTGCTTCGCTGCCAGTGATCTTAACACTGTCCAACGTCCACTGAATCAATGATTATCAGGAAAATTCCTGCGATTGAATCCCGACATTAACAATAAATCTGTGCGTAAAAAAAGGGAGCAACTGAGTTGCCCCCTTGCTCCCTTCGTTACCAAACCTTTTTAAACTAATTATCTAGGTAAATATTTCCCCATCCAATTCAGCACAGTGTGGTGCCACAACAAGGAGTTTGCGGGTTTCAAGATGTGGTGATTTTCATCCGGGAAGGTCAGCAATTGACTCTCTATGCCACGACGTTGCAAGGCTGTGAAAGTGCCAAAGGACTGTGTACTTGGAATGCGGAAATCCAATTCACCTTGTGTCACTAACATCGGTGTTTTCCAGTTTTTAACATGACTGACTGGATTATGTTTTTCATGCTTAGCTGGCACATCGTAGTAGGTGCCGCCATTTTCCCACTCATTGAACCAGAGTTCTTCGGTTGAATAATACATGGCGCGCGTATCAAATACACCAGCATGATTGACGATGCATTTGAAGCCATCACTCCAGTTACCCGCGATCCAGTTCATCATGTAACCACCGTAGGAAGCGCCAAGCGCGCAGGCGTTTTTGCTATCGAGCCATGAGAATTGTTTGGCTGCGGCGGCCATGCCAAGCTTAAGATCGACCAGCGGTTTACCACCCCAATCCTGACTGATTGCATCAGTAAATTTTTGACCGTAGCCGAGTGAACCGTGGAAATCGATAAACACCACGGCATAACCAGCGCCTGCATACACTTGTGGATTCCAGCGATAGCTCCAATTGTTGGCGAAACTACTTTGAGGTCCACCATGCACGATGAAGGCGACTGGATATTTCTGTCCGGCTTTCGCATTCCATGGTTTCATCACGTAGCCATAAACTTTTTGGCCTTTGGCACCCGCGTAGCTAAATTGCTCATATTCGCCAAAACGTACGTCGGTTAAAGTTTGTTTGTTGACGTCTGTGACTGGCTTCCATGTAGCTTTGCCGAGATCGGTATAGAACAGTTGTGCACCTGAGCCGAGGTCGGCTTTTGCGATGACCGCGGTGTTGCCACGTACATCGTAGCTAGCGACCGAACCTTTATCGCTTAATGCTTTGACACTGCCGTTGTTCGCGTCAATCGCGAACAGACGCAACTGACCGATATCGAAGGCATTTGTGTATAAAGTTTTGCCATCCTCTGACCAAGTTAGATTCGTTGCGGAGCGATCCCATTTTTCTGCCAGTGCGCGTTTTTTACCTGTTTTCACGTCCATCAACATAATCTGGAAGCGATCAGCTTCAAATCCCGGGCGTTTCATCGCAAGATAAGCCAGCGTATTACCGTCGGGAGAAAAAGTAGGTTTGGCATCCCAGGCTGGATTCTCCGCAGTGAGATTTTGTGGCGCACCGCCGCCTGTCGCAGGTACTTTGAAAAGATCAAAGTTGGTGGACCAGGATTCGGTTTTCCCAGCGACGCGTGCTGAGAACACGACGCTATTGCCGTCTGGGGTGAAGGCGTAATCTTCCTGATCACCATCGGGTTTGGAATGCACATCGGCTTCTAAGGCACCCGATAAACTCACCGGCGTTTTACTAGCGACATGATTCGAATCCAAGGCTGCGGAATACAGTACATTACGACGACCATCAGCCCACGTATCCCAATGACGGATAAACAGTTTGTCATGAATTTTGCCAGTCGCTTTGACTTTGGATTTTGCTTCGAGCTTTTCTTTCGTGCACATCAAATCGGCGCACTCACGAAATACTTCTATAGCCATCGCGATGCGATTTTCCGTTGGCGCGACTTTAAAGCTTTCTACATCGAGCGGCAAGTCAGTGACTTTTTGCGCTTCGCCACCCGCAACAGGCAAACGCCATACCTGACCGCTACCAGATCGGCTGGAAATAAAATAAATCGCGTCACCTTTAGCCGACCATTGTGCGCCCGAGTTATTACCTTCGTTGCTGTTGGTTACGTTAGTGAGTTTTTTTGGTGTGGGTGTGGCATCAGTCAGATTGATCATCCACAAGTCCCAACGACCACGATTTTTCTCCAAATCTGTTGAGCGTTGTGCATACACGACCAGCTTGCCATTTGGCGAAACCATCGGACTGGCAACGCGTTCCATCTTGACCAGATCTTCAACCGTAAAGCCACGTTGCTCGGCAAGGGCGATCGAACTCATGCTAATGCTAGCCAATGCCAAGGTGGCTGCACTCAAAACAAAATTTCTTATTTTCATATTTTCTCCTGTGGGAATACTTGCCCGCTGCTCGTGATGAATTGTGCGATGTCGATTGCAAGATGCAGCATTTTAGCCTTAAGCCTGTTTAGCGGATGTTTAGTTTGCATAAATAATTGACGCACTTCAAGGAAATAGGCGCTTTAGATTGGTGTTCATTGCTGCTCGCCTGCGTCGATTTAACAACGCGAAAAACGAGTCTATATTTATATTTACTATAGTAAAATAAATCAATAAAAGTGGGCGAACATAGGGCCATAACTCATAGCAATTAGATCCGTCGTGCTTTATCTGCATTTTATCCACAAATAAACTATTTTGATCCGAAGTCGCCTCAAAGTATGTCATTTTTGATATGCTTGAAACTTCGTTTTTATTGAACGAACGATAAGAAAACAATTATTTGACATAGGGCAACATCAGCTCGCACTGCGCTACTTTTATTGCCACAACTTTTCTACCAATGGGAACAATATGAAACTTAAACCCGTCTGTCTCGCCTGTGCATTGGCGTTTGGTTCTGCTTCTTTATCTATCTCCGCTTTTGCGCAAGATACAAAAATACCTGCTGCGAAACCGGCAAAAGCGGCGAAAATTGCATCAGCATCTCCTGCTACGACTTACACCTCCGTTGAAGGCATTACTGAATATCGCTTAGCCAATGGCTTGCGTGTGTTATTGGCACCGGACGCTTCTAAGCCAACGACGACAGTCAATGTGACCTATTTGGTCGGTTCACGTCACGAAAGCTATGGCGAAACGGGCATGGCGCATTTACTTGAGCATTTGTTGTTCAAGGGTACTAAGACCAGCGGCAACTTGATGGATCAATTGAGTAAGCGCGGTATGCAATTTAATGGTACGACGTTTTATGATCGTACTAATTACTACGAGACTTTCCCAGCGAGTGAGGATAATTTGAAATGGGCATTGAGCATGGAAGCGGATCGTATGATCAATTCCAAAATCGCCCGTAGTGATCTGGATACTGAGTTTTCCGTTGTACGTAATGAGATGGAGATTGGTGAGAATAATCCTTTCCGTGTTCTGTGGAAACAATTGGCAGCAGTCACATTTGACTGGCACAACTATGGCAATAACACGATAGGTGCACGCGCTGACGTAGAAGGCGTCAAGATTGAAAATCTGCAAGGTTTCTACCGTAAATTCTATCAACCTGACAATGCGGTATTGATGGTGGCGGGTAAATTCGATACAGCCGCGACATTGGCAATGATCGAGAAAAGCTTCGGCGGAATTGCTAAACCGAGCCGTCAAATTGAAAAAACCTGGACTCGTGAACAAGCGCGTGATGGCGTGCGCGAAGTGACCGTCCGCCGCGTAACCGATCAACAAATGGCAGCGGTATTGTATCCAACCGCAGCGGGTAGCCATGTTGATGCAGCAGCCATTGCTGCTTTGGGCGATATCTTAGGTTCCGCGCCAAATGGACGTTTGCATAAACAGTTGGTGGAAACGAAGCAAGCGGTGGGCGTGGCTAATGTTACTTTCCAGTTGGCAGAGCCAGGCTATGCGATGTATTTGTCGATTTTGAGCAAAGATCAAAGTGTTGACGCCGCTAAGAAAATTTTGATAGAAACTGTAGAAGGCTTGGAAAAAAATCCAGTTACTGAAGCAGAACTAAAGCGGGCGAAAACGACGCTCTTGAACGAATTAGAAAAGACACTGAACGATCCGCAACGCTTGTGCGTCAGCATGTCAGAATCGATCGCCATGGGCGACTGGCGTTTATTCTTCATCCAACGTGATCGTATCGAAGCATTGAGTTTGGCAGACATTGCGCGCGTTGCGAAGAATTACTACAAGCAAGACAATCGTAGTTTTGGTCAGTTCATTCCAGTAGCTACACCTGATCGCGCTGAGATTCCTGAGGTGCCAGATGTTGCGAAATTAGTCGATGGCTATAAAGGTCGTGCTAAGGTTGAAGCGGGTGAGACTTTCGATGCGACACCAGCGAATATCGATAAGCGTACTGAGAAGTTCACATTGGCAAGTGGTGCGAAAGTTGCCTTGCTGAGTAAAAAAACACGTGGTGAAACCGTCAGTGGTCGTTTGAGTTTACATCTGGGTGATGAAAAATCTTTGTTCGGCAAAGTGGTCGCTTCTGATGTCGCTGCAGATATTTTGATGCGTGGTTCTAGTAAATTTAGCCGTGCCGAACTCGATACCAAATTGGGTGAACTGAAAGCCAAATTATCCGTGTCAGGTGCTGGACAAAACGTCACAATTAGTTTTGAAACGGTACGCGCTAATTTGCCAGCTTTGTTGGATGTGATACGTGAAGTTTTACGTGCACCAAGTTTCCCGCAATCTGAATTTGATTTGCTGGTGAAGGAAAACTTGTCGGCGCTAGAAAGCTCACGTAATGAACCACAAACGGCAGCATCAGAAGCAATGAAGGTCAAGAAAAATGCGCCCTACAAAAAAGGTGACGTACGTTATGCAGCGAGCATTGACGATGGCATTGCCGAGTACGGTGCAATAAAGCTTGATGCAGTTAAAGATTTTTATAAAAATTTCTACGGTGCGAGTGCAGCTGAGTTTAGTTTGGTCGGCGATTTTGACACCGCCGTCGTAAAAACTAAATTAGCAAACCTGATTGGCGACTGGAATAGTCCGGCGAAATATACTCGTGCGCCGAACTTATCTTTGATGGCTGAAGGCAGCGCAGTGAAGTTGGAAACACCGGATAAAGCGAATGCCTTCTATCTGGCCGATCTACCATTTGAATTGAATGATCAAGCACCCGAATATGCAGCTTTATTAGTCGCTGATAATGTGTTGGGCGGCGGTATTAAATCTCGTTTGTTTGGACGTTTGCGTCAAAAAGAAGGTATCAGTTATGGTGTAGGTAGCGGTGTCTCTATTCCTTCCTTGGACAAAAATGCGAGTTTAACTTTGTACGCGATGTTTGCACCACAAAACTTAGAGCGTTTGCAAAATGGTTTCAAAGAAGAGTTGGCATTGTTTGTAAAAGACGGTATCACCGCTACAGAACTGGCAGATGCGAAACAAGCTTTGGCGCAGACTTTTGCTTTACGTCGTGCACAAGATCCAGCTTTGGCAGGTGCCCTGCGTAGCCAGTTGTTCTTGGGTCGCAGTATGGCATTTGATGCAGAGCTTGATGCGAAAATCGCTGGTTTGACATTGGATCAAGTTAACGCGGCGATTCGTAAGTTCATCAAGCCTGAAAGTATTGCTCATTACTACGCCGGTGATTTTGCTGGTGCGGCTAAAAAAGCAGCAGCTGCAGCAGCGAAGTAATTTGTGAATGGACTATAAGTCAGGCGTCAATAACTTATAGCCCAAATGAAAACGCGGTGTGAGAAATCACACCGCGTTTTTCTTAGAGGTATTGAAAACTACAGCTAAGGACTTTCAATAATTTTTTTAGCGTCTTTACATAATCATTAAACGCCCATTTTGATTCGACACTCTGACTCTATCACCAACGCGGAATTGTCCGGGATTATCCATTAATACTGCCTGCGTTCTGCCGTTGGCTAGGCGCAAGGTGATTTCAGTGCGTGAAATTTGTTCAGATGAGGAACGATCGACTTCATTTCCGATAAGTCCACCGATGATGGCACCGCCGACTGTTGCTGCAGCACGACCACCTTCGTTGTTGCTATGACCGCGACCGTAATAACGGCTGTTGCCTCGACGGTCATAGCGTGAACTACGAGAATTATGATCATCGCCGCGTGCCAATTGATTGCCGATGATACCGCCTAAAATAGCACCGACGACCGCGCCACCACCGCCAGTCTCGCGAACTTGAGCGATATTGCGGATTGCCACGATTTGAGCGATATCCGAATTGTTTTGATAACTTGAGTTGTAATTGTCTTGATATTGCGTCGTTACCTGAGGTGCTTGGTAGGCGTATTGATCTCGATATACTTCTTGGTATTGGCCTTGATTCTGATAGGCATATTGATTGCTGTATGCATCATTCGCGTTGTAATTTCTCGCTGCAGAACTGTGATAACGATGGGCTACACAGCCAGTCAATTGGCTGAGTATTAGTGCCGCAGCAATAATGATAAGTTTTCGCATGATTTTTTCCTAAAAGAGTAGCGGGATAGCGCGATAAACCAATAACGCGCTCGCGATGAGCGCAGTTGACGCTTTTCCTTTGTTTACCCCTAAGCGAACTTACACAGTATTGCGTCACGCGCTGTGCAGTCTATTCAAATAATCCCAGTTGCCTTTAAGTTAGCTATTTTTGCATCGTCGAAATTAAGTAGGGTGCGCAGGCAGTGTTCTGTGTGTTGACCCAATAGTGGTGGCGCTTGATTATATTGAACGGGTGTTTTTGACAACTTCATTGGACTACCTACCAAGCGCACACTGCCCGAGCTTGGGTGCGGCATTTCTACTTGCATCTGTCGTGCTTGTACCTGCGGGTCGTGAAAGACTTCCTCTAAATTATTGATGGGACCACAAGGCACGCCTGCCGCTTCTAGTGTGCTGATCCATTCCGCTTTTGTTTTGGTTTTCACCATCTCAGCCAGAATTGGAACTAGGGCATCGCGGTGTTCCACTCTCAGCGGATTTGTCAGAAAACGTGCATCGTTAGCTAGTTCGTCGCGACCACCTACCTGCACGAATTTGCGATACTGGGCATCGTTACCTGCGGCGACGATGATATGTCCATCGGCTGTGGCGAAAGTTTGATATGGAACGATGTTTTGATGCGCATTGCCCCAGCGTTGCGGTGCTTTGCCGCTTTGCAAATAATTGGCACCCATATTCGCTAGCATGGCAACTTGAACATCGAGTAATGCCATATCGATGTATTGGCCTTCACCAGTTTTATCTCTGTGCGTAAGCGCTGCTAGTACCGCAATCGTGGCGTACATGCCGGTCATCAAGTCAGTGATGGCGACGCCTGCTTTTTGTGGTCCACCTCCAGGTAAGTCATCGCGCTCACCAGTGAGAGACATTAAACCACCCATACCTTGAATAATGAAATCGTAACCGGCACGCTGTGCGTAAGGACCATCTTGCCCAAAACCGGTGATGGAGCAGTAGACGATGTCGGGCTTGATTTGTTGTAGCTTTTGGTAATCCAAACCAAATTTTTTGAGCTGACCAACTTTATAGTTTTCCAATACGACATCGGATTGCAATACGAGAGCGCGAATAATTTCCTGACCGTCGGCTGTTGAAATGTCGACGGTAATCGCTTGTTTGCCGCGATTGGCCGCTAAATAATAGGCGGCCTCACTGGTGTTATTCCCCGCACTATCTTTCAAATAAGGTGGCCCCCAACTGCGCGTGTCATCGCCACAATCTGGACGCTCAACTTTAATCACTTCAGCGCCCAGATCCGCCAAATTTTGTGAGCACCAAGGCCCAGCAAGAACGCGGGTTAAATCTAATACTCTAATATGTCCCAATGCGGTCTTGTGTTGAGGGGAGTTCTGCATATATGCTGTCTTCATTTCACTGGAATGTTGAAGGAGTATCCGATGTGGCCTTATCCTAAAATCGTAGCGCACCGTGGTGGCGGTAGCTTGGCACCGGAAAATACGTTGGCGGCGATGCAGTGTGGCTTAGATTATGGTTTTAGGGCGGTCGAGTTTGACGTGATGTTATCAAAGGATGGCGTGCCTGTGCTAATGCATGACCCTGAATTTGGTAGAACAGTGGCTGGAACTGGCTCGGTAGCGACGATTTTGGCGCAAGATTTAATGCAGATGGATGCTGGTTCTTGGTTTGATTCTCGCTTTGCTCAAGTGCATGTTCCCAGCTATGAAGCCGCTTTCCTGTTTTGTCAGGTGCATCAAATTTGGATGAATGTGGAAATTAAACCAGCGCCAGGTTTTGAAAAAGAAACTGGGAGTGTTGTCGCCAGTTTGACAAGAAAACTACTAGAAAAAGGTGATCCGAATTTAGTGCCGCCCTTGTTTTCTTCATTTTCTTTTGACGCCTTGCTGTCGGCAAAACAGGCCGCACCCGAAATCGCCCGAGGCTATCTGTTAGATGATTATGAATCTGACTGGCTAAATTCCTTACGTGAGTTAGACGCTATTGCTTTACATACAAATCAAAAGAAACTAACACCCGCTTGGGCAAAAGATATCAAAGACGCTGGATATGGTTTGTTTTGCTATACGGTGAATGTGCCTGAGCGAGGTCGTGAAATAATGTCTTGGGGCGTCGATGGATTTTGTACTGATCGCATCGATTTAATCCGGGCTGATTTTGCTGAGCGAAATTAGGAGTACTTTAGCGCACTTACAAATGCTTACTTTCCTTACAAAAAATGGGTCATCATTTCCTACGTAGTCGCGTTATAGTTTTCATCAGCATGGTGCTGAAATTAGAACTCCCTCGATAAATAGTCTCATATTAATGAAAAAAGGAAAGATCATGAAAATGAAAAACAGTATTGTATTGTTTCTAGCAATGGCACTGACTATGCCGGTTCTCGCACAGTCAACGGCCACGCCGCATGTAGGCAAGCGTCAGGCCGCACAGCAAAAACGAATTGCAGAAGGCGTGCAATCGGGTGATTTAACCCCAAAAGAAACTGTTCGCTTAGAAATGCGTGAAGCGAAGATTCAAGCGGATAAAAAAGCCGCTAAGGCCGATGGCGTGGTGACCGTTGCAGAGCGCGCGAAGTTGCAGTCGGAGCAAAATCGTGCCAGTAGAAAAATTTACAATAAGAAGCACAACTGAAGAAGTACGCAGTAGCTCCGCGTAAGATCGATGGTTTCGCTGATGGAATTAGTGCTCAATGCAAAATGTTCAAGATGAACATACATTTTGTATTGAGCGTTTCAGAATGGCTTGTGTCGTCAAATTAGCGACATAAATGACCAAAATTGGCACGATAGTGCTTTATTGCAATATTTCAATTGACCAATAAAATAAACGGTTCATACTTCCGGCGTACAGTCAGAACTGAATTTTTTCTATGTCAATATTGCGACTTATTCGTATATGCTCACTTGTCTTAATTGCGATCACTAGCCCGACATCCTTTGGGCAGACAAAGCACAATGTTACTTTGTATTATCCAGAAGTTTTGGATGCAAAAGGAAAGATTGTCCCGCTGACGCCGCAAGTAAGCAAAGTCTTTCAATATTTCGAGCGCGAGGCAGGCTTGAGATTTTCCATCGTTTATTTGCCATGGAAGCGTGCTCAGTTAGGAGTCTTGAAGGGCGATGGCATTATTTACGGTTTTTCAAAATCCATCGAACGACTTGAGTCATTCCGGTTCTCTTCTCCGGTAATCCATTTGCCTGTATGGGCGATTTCTTATGGCCCAGAAAATGCGCAATTGGCTGAATTGAAAGATTTGAAAGCTAAGTCGGTTACCGCAAGCGTGGGAATTACACATGGTATTGAATATGACAGGGCGCGTAATACCATTTTCGTCGTGCAGGAGGATCTATTGTCCTATCAAGAACGATTTAGAAAATTAATTTCACGACGAAGTGACATTATCTTTGTGCCATTTTCGAATCGCGTCGGGCGTGAAGAGATTGTTCAAGCGATTAACCAAAAAGTCGTACCCAGTTTTAATGATCCTGAACTGTCTGGTCGGACTTTTAATGTCTCGCTCAATCCTATTTTTCTTGACACGATCCATTTTGCTAGTGCCAAGACTCATCAACGATATGCGATGGATAAAATTGATGCAGCAATAGAGCGAGGTATAAAAAATGGTTCTTTGTCCAAGTTGTTAAGGGATTATTAGGTGTCTTTTGGCAACTTACTGTGTGTTTGAAGCCACGAGCTGACAATTGAACTGAAACCCGCTTGAGTGCATGCACTTGGCGGGTTTTTTGCTTTCGGGAGAAAAATGCCTGCGTCTTCACGTATAATCAAAGGTTAAATTCACTTTTTGCATGGCCTTTGCCTCTATATAAACTATGAACTCGTCAGAAATTCGCGAAAAATTCCTCAAATTCTTTGAATCTAAAGGACATAGCATCGTCCGTTCTTCCAGTCTGATTCCGGGCAATGACCCAACTTTGTTGTTCACCAACTCGGGCATGGTGCAATTTAAAGATGTGTTCCTTGGTCAAGATAAACGCAACTACACACGTGCAACGACGGCTCAACGTAGCGTGCGTGCTGGCGGTAAACATAATGATTTGGAAAACGTAGGTTACACCGCGCGCCATCATACTTTCTTTGAAATGCTGGGTAATTTCTCGTTCGGCGATTATTTCAAGCGTGATGCGATTAACTATGCGTGGGAACTGTTGACCGTCACTTATGGTTTGCCAAAAGAGAAATTGACTGTAACGGTCTATCAGGAAGACGACGAAGCTTACAACATCTGGAAAGATGAAATCGGTGTACCAGCTGAGCGTATCATCCGCATCGGCGACAATAAAGGCGCACGTTACGCATCAGATAATTTCTGGCAGATGGCAGATACCGGTCCTTGCGGCCCTTGCAGTGAAATTTTCTATGATCACGGTGCTGAAATTTGGGGCGGTCCTCCAGGTTCTCCTGATGAAAATGGTGATCGTTTTATTGAAGTGTGGAACTTGGTGTTCATGCAATTCAATAAAGATGAACAAGGTGTTTTGCATCCATTGCCAAAACCATGCGTCGATACAGGCATGGGCTTAGAGCGTATCGCTGCTGTCTTGCAGCACGTGCACTCCAACTATGAAATCGATACTTTCCAGGCCTTGATCAAAGCAGCTGCGCGCGAAACTGGATGTGCTGATTTGAATAATAATTCACTGAAAGTGATTGCCGATCATATCCGTTGTGCAGGCTTCTTGATTGTCGATGGCATCATTCCAGGTAATGAAGGCCGCGGTTATGTATTGCGCCGCATTACGCGCCGCGCTTTGCGTCATGGTCATAAACTTGGTCAAACCAAGCCCTTCTTCTTCAAATTGGTCGCTGATCTGGTGAAAGAGATGGGCGTTGCCTATCCGGAGTTGGCGGAAGCTGGTGAGCGCGTTGCACAAGTCTTGAAGCAAGAAGAGGAACGTTTCGGTGAGACTCTAGAGCACGGGATGAAGATTCTCGAAGCAGCGCTGGCCAAAGACAGTAAAAATTTAGATGGCAATACCGCCTTCACTTTGTACGATACCTATGGCTTCCCACTCGATTTAACAGCTGATATTTGCCGTGAACGCAATGTAGTGCTAGATGAAGCTGGCTTTGATGCGGCAATGGCCAATCAAAAGCAAATGGCACGCGCCGCTGGCAAATTCAAAATGGGCGCGGCGATTGAATACAACGGCGAAAAATCAAAATTCGTCGGTTACGAGCAATTGAGCTATGACAGTAAAGTGATTGCCTTGTATGTCGACGGCGCAGCGGTGCAAAAGATTGATGCAGGTCAGGCAGCGATCGTAGTGTTAGATGTAACACCGTTCTACGCTGAATCTGGTGGTCAATGCGGCGATGCTGGTGTGTTGCAAGCGGCGAATAGTGTGGCTTTCGACGTTGCCGATACGCAAAAAATTCAAGCAGATGTATTCGGTCATCACGGCGTATTGGGTGTAGGTAGTTTGGCTGTTGGCGATGCTGTCAGTGCCCAAGTCGATAAAGTCTTGCGTGGACATACTATTCGCAATCACTCCGCAACACATTTAATGCACAAAGCGTTGCGTGAAGTCCTTGGCGCGCACGTCGCACAAAAAGGTTCTTTGGTTGATGCGGAGAAGACGCGCTTCGACTTTAGTCATAACGCACCGATGACAGCCGAAGAAATTCGTCAAGTAGAAGTCATCGTCAACCGTGAAATCTTGGAGAACGTCGCGACTCAGGCGCAATTGATGTCGTTCGATGATGCGGTCAAACATGGCGCGATGGCCTTATTCGGAGAAAAATATGGCGATGAAGTACGTGTATTAGATATCGGTACTTCACGCGAATTGTGCGGTGGCGTTCACGTGCATCGTACTGGTGATATCGGTTTATTTAAAATCGTGGGCGAGGGCGGTATCGCCGCTGGTATTCGCCGGGTTGAAGCTGTGACCGGCGAAGGTGCATTCAATCTGATGCAAGATATGGATGCACGTATTAGCCAAGTTGCTGCGACCATGAAAGTACAGCCAGAAGATATCGGCTCACGCTTGAATCAGTGGCAAGAGCAAATGAAGTCGCTGGAAAAAGAAGTGGCAGCATTGAAATCAAAATTGGCGTCAAATCAAGCTGATGCGATGTTGTCACAAGCGCTGGATGTCAACGGCGTTAAAGTCTTGGTCGCAACTTTGGATGGCGCAGATGCGAATGCTTTACGAGACTCCGTAACGCGTTTAAAAGATCAGTTGAAAACGGCAGTGGTTATATTGGCTTCTGTGATTGATGGCAAAGTGAGCCTGACAGCTGGTGTGAGTGCAGATTGCACAGCCAAAGTTAAAGCGGGAGATCTGGTTAATTTTGTAGCACAACAAGTCGGTGGTAAAGGCGGCGGTCGTCCAGACATGGCGCAGGCCGGTGGTACAAATCCCGAAGGCTTGCCAGCAGCTTTGGCTGCGGTTCCAGCTTGGTTGGCCGCGAAGTTGTAAACTATAACGCTGATTGCAGCGTTAACGTATAGTTCGAGATGCTTGAGTAAGGTGCTAGCGCAAGTATTCAAGCCATCTCTTGTATTTATAGTTACAGTTACTGCAGTTGATGTCGGATGGGTGTAAAAGTAAAACAAGTTTTACTTGTTGCATCGCACAATTCATTTGAATTTCCGGTAGAATTGTCTGCGCTATGTTTTAGCAGTTGTTTTAGCAGTTTGTTGTTTTCTCAAAAGCTATTCTTAATTTTGTAACAGGTAAAATCATGCAATTCAATAAAGAACTGGATGCTCGTGGATTAAGTTGCCCGCTTCCTATCTTAAAAGCAAAAAAAGCATTAGCTGAAATGATCACGGGCGAAGTCTTGCGCGTGATTGCTACTGATCCAGGTTCGGTACGTGATTTCAAGGCTTTCTCGAAGCAAACCGGCAATGAGCTGTTGTCGCATTTAGAAGTCAGCAATGAATTTGAATATTTTTTGAAGCGCAAATAAATCAAACTATCAACACAAATATCTGCTTAACATGGAGTTTGCGTAGTGTTCGAAATAAGCTCAGAATGATAAAGTCTTAAAAAACCACAAATATTTTTGTGGTTTTTTTTTATCAAAATGATTGGATTTCATAGAAGAATTCGTCAGTTTTCATAAAAAAGAACGAACGTTCTAAAAATGCAGACGCGTTTCCTGTTAACATCTATAATCTTCTACTTTACGTTTACGTCAATTGACAGGGTATATTTCCTTCTTAGCGTAGACTAGCAACAGAATCCTTTGGTTTTATATTCGGTTTTTATCTTATTTATTTTTATCTTAGTACAGCACAGTAAAGGCAAAACTATGAAAGTCTTAGTACCAGTTAAGCGCGTGGTTGACTATAACGTTAAGGTCCGCGTCAAATCCGATGGCTCTGGCGTTGATGTTGCTAACGTCAAGATGTCGATGAACCCATTCGATGAAATCGCTGTAGAAGAAGCGACCCGCTTAAAAGAAGCTGGTGTTGTGACTGAAGTGATTGCGGTTTCTTGCGGTGTACTGCAATGCCAGGAAACTCTGCGCACGGCCATGGCGATTGGTGCAGATCGCGGTATTTTGGTTGAGACGGATGAAGAGTTGCAACCATTGGCCGTTGCAAAACTATTGAAGGCCTTGGCTGACAAAGAACAACCACAGTTGATCATCTTGGGTAAGCAGGCGATTGATGATGATTGCAATCAAACGGGTCAGATGTTGGCAGCTTTATTGGGTTGGCCACAAGCGACATTCGCCTCTAAGGTCGTGGTAGCCGATGGTAAAGCAATCGTTACGCGTGAAGTGGACGGGGGCTTGGAAACTTTGAGCCTGACTTTGCCTGCCATCATCACGACAGATTTGCGTTTGAATGAGCCGCGTTATGTGACTTTGCCGAACATCATGAAGGCGAAAAAGAAAACTTTGGATAACGTCAAACCAGCCGATTTAGGTGTGGACGTAACTTCCCGCATTAAGACTTTGAAAGTCGCCGAGCCTGCAAAACGCTCTGCGGGCATTATTGTTCCTGACGTCGCGACTTTAGTGAGTAAGTTGAAGAACGAAGCCAAAGTGATCGGCTAATTTTTCGTTTGCGAACTTTTTTCTTATTCATCTCAATCATATTTTTAAGCAAATTCATTTGTGAATTTGCGGAAACAAGTGGAAACCATCATGACTACACTCGTCATCGCTGAACACGATAATGCTAGCCTGAAAGGCAGCACACTCAACACGATTACTGCCGCAACTCAATGCGGTGGTGACGTACATGTTTTAGTTGCGGGTCACAATGCGGCCGCAGTTGCACAGGCCGCAGCGCAAATTTCTGGCGTAGCGAAAGTACTGCACGCTGATGCTATTTATTTTGCTGAAGGCTTGGCAGAAAATGTTGCAGAACAAGTTTTGACAATCGCGTCTGTTTACAGCCATATTTTGGCGCCAGCAACAGCTTACGGCAAAAACATTTTGCCACGCGTTGCAGCTAAATTGGATGTTGCGCAAATTTCTGAAATTACGAAGATCGATAGCCCAGATACGTTCGAGCGCCCGATTTACGCAGGCAATGCGATCGCCACCGTGCAATCGACCGATGCTGTGAAAGTGATTACTGTGCGTACGACAGGCTTTGATGCTGCTGCAACTGGCGGCTCTGCAGTAGTTGAAACACTGGCAGCTATTGCCGATAGCGGCAAGTCAGCTTTCGTCTCGCGTGAAGTGGCTAAATCTGATCGCCCCGAATTGACGGCTGCCAAAGTCATCGTTTCTGGTGGTCGCGGTATGGGTTCTGCAGACGCGTTTAAAGTGCTGGAGCCATTGGCTGATAAGCTTGGCGCAGCGATGGGTGCTTCCCGTGCGGCGGTTGATGCTGGCTATGTACCTAACGATTGGCAAGTTGGTCAAACAGGTAAGATCGTTGCCCCAACTTTGTATATTGCGGTTGGTATCTCTGGCGCGATCCAACATTTAGCTGGTATGAAGGATTCCAAAACCATCGTAGCGATTAATAAAGATCCAGAAGCGCCGATTTTCTCCGTTGCGGATTACGGTATTGTTGGCGATTTGTTTGAAATCGTGCCGCAATTGGTTGCAGAGTTAGGCTAAGCGCTCGCTACATAATGATGTTGTGATTTTCTATCAATGAAAATCGTCGATCGTAGAGGGCGTAGAGAAATCACTGGGATTCTCTGCGCCCTTTGTATATCTGAAGACAAGAATGATTTGAGATAAAGGGAGTCTGTATGAGCTATGTAGCGCCAATTAAAGACATGCTGTTCGTGATGAACGAATTGGCTGGACTGAGCGAAGTGAATGCATTGCCTAGCTGTGAAGATGCCACATCGGAAACCGTAGAAGCGGTACTCGAAGAAAACGCACGCTTCACGAGCGAAGTCATTGCGCCTTTGAACTGGGCTGGCGATCAAGAGCCAAGCTATTGGAAAGACGGCCAAGTATTCACCACGAAAGGCTTTAAGGAAGCCTTTAAGATGTTTGCTGAAGCGGGTTGGCAGGGTGTGCAGCACCCGACAGAATTCGGTGGGCAAGGCTTGCCAAAATTGGTGGCAACGCCGTGTATAGAAATGCTGCATTCGGCGAATTTGTCTTTTGCGTTGTGCCCATTATTGAGCGATGGCGCAATCGAAGCCTTGTTGACTGCTGGTAGTGACGCCGATAAAGCGACTTACCTAGAGAATTTGGTTTCAGGTAAGTGGACAGGCACGATGAACTTGACGGAACCTCAGGCTGGTTCGGATCTGGCAATGGTGCGTACCCGTGCAGTGCCGCAAGATGATGGAACTTACAAAGTGTTTGGCACGAAGATTTTCATCACTTATGGTGAGCATGATATGGCGGAAAATATCGTGCATCTCGTGTTGGCACGCACGCCTGATGCGCCAGAAGGCGTGAAGGGCATTTCCCTGTTTATCGTACCAAAATTCTTGGTGAATGCAGACGGCAGTCTCGGCTCACGTAATGATGCACATTGTGTATCGATAGAACATAAACTGGGTATCAAAGCGAGCCCAACCTGCGTCTTGCAATTCGGTGATAACGGTGGCGCGATCGGTACTTTGGTCGGTGAAGAAAACCGTGGCTTGGAATACATGTTCATCATGATGAATGCGGCACGTTTCGGCGTTGGCATGCAAGGTGTGGCGGTGGCTGAGCGTGCTTACCAAAAAGCGGTGCAATATGCGAAAGACCGCGTGCAGTCACGTGATCTAGCAGGTTCTGCAGGGCCGGTAAGCATCATTCATCATCCCGATGTTCGTCGTATGTTGATGTCCATGCGTGCGCAGATTGAGGGGTCTCGTGCCTTGGCCTATGTCGCTGCTGCCATGAGCGATAAAGCGCATCATCACGCAGATGCAGAAGTACGCAAGCAAAATCAGGCAGCCTATGAATTTTTAGTGCCCATCGTCAAAGGCTGGTCAACTGAGTTGTCTTTAGATGTCACCTCAACAGGCGTGCAAGTGCATGGCGGCATGGGCTTTATTGAAGAAACTGGCGCGGCTCAACATTATCGCGATGCGCAGATTTTGACGATCTATGAAGGCACTACAGCGATTCAGGCAAATGATCTGGTGGGACGTAAAACCTATCGTGATGGTGGTGCTGTGGCGAAACATTTCATTGCGCAAGTGCGTGGGGTGGAAGCTGAGTTGAACGCGACTGGCGATGCAAATTTGAAAGCCATTGCAGCGCAATTAGCCATCGGTGCCAAAGCGATGGAAGATGTCGTCGACTTCGTTGTGGTGAACTTTAAATCCGATATCAAAGCGGTGTTCTCCGGTAGTGTGCCGTATGTGAAATTGGCCGGCGTCGTATTGGGCGGCTGGCAAATGGCACGTGCTGCTTTGATCGCCCAGGCAAAATTGCAAGCAGGTGAGGGTGATGCCAGTTTCAATCAAGCTAAAGTGGCGACGGCAAGATTCTTTGCTGACCACGTTTTAACTACGGCGCAAGGTTTGCGTTCTTCTATCGTGGATGGTAGCGCGGGTGTGTTGGCGTTGACCGAAGAGCAATTCTAAGAATTTGCTGATTTCGGGTAGTTGAAAGAATGGCGTGAAGTCTTTTTGACTTCGCGCCATTTTCATTTTTAAGAATGAGTTTAAGGCTGGAAAGTGTTTAGCCGTACGCGCCACCTGTGTACAGCAGATCAAAACCACGCGCCAAGATAAACAGTAAAGAAATTGCGCCTAATCCAACGCTAAACACTAATAACAGGGCTAAAGGCCAAGAGGAGCTACTTTGCTTACCGGATTGCGAATTAAACTGTGTGTCCCAATGTTCATCTGACTTCAACCCCAACACCAGGCACATCAATATGCTGATCAAAAATGACAGCATCCATGGCGCATAGGTGACAAAGAAATTCAGATTGAAATAGAGTTTGGATAATAAAATGGAAAGTGGTAAGCTGACAAAATGCAGCCACGCAAAATTATCACGCTTGCCATAGAGGTAGAAACGATGTCCGCCCAAGCTGCCAAATAGCAGGCAAATTAGGACGGCGAGGGTTTTGTTTTTATGTGCGGCGATTGTCATAGTAGTTTTTTGATGCTTTTAGGTAAATAGTGATTTTATCGGATT
>CAUPNA010000040.1:0-29077 GCA_963512475.1 uncultured Undibacterium sp. | reverse complement strand
GTATTACCCTTGGCAGTTTCGGATACTGCCGGTGAAAAATAGCCGTCATATTTTTGCGGATCAAACGCGTAATTGTGTTTCGCTTCGTTCTGAAAGAACTGATACCACTCGGCATACACCGTGTTTAATAAAGTTTGCGACAAAGGGTGATTGGTGAGCACACCAAAGCCCGTATTATGCAAACTTTCTGCAAAATCTTTGGCCGCTGTTGGGCTGGTAAAATCGACAGGTGTAATCAACATCGCTAACTCCTTGCACTCTCTAAAACCGCATCAATGTAAAATCAAGAATCACAATACCAGTGGCGCACGCAACCAGTTCACTTCCAGCGTACTTTCAATCAAGGCGAGGCACTGCGCCGTATCGACTTGTAAGCACACACGAGTGTCTGGACGATGTGCTTCCCAACCTGGTTCGGCATAAGTCAAACTACCACTGAGTCTATCCATCATGGTTTGTCCATTGCCCATGCCGTCGAGTTGCACACGCACACGACCGTCTTGCGTCTGGAAGAGTTCTGGCGCGACTAAATAGACAAAGGCGAGGATGTCATGACCGTAACAAGCATGACCTAATTCAGGGCGTGCCTTGAGGTGGAAATCGCTATAAAAACTCACTGCATGCTGCAAGGTGGTCATCGCGATATTTTGCTGATGGTGATGCTGATGATGCTGCGCCAAATGGGCAAAGTAACTAGATTGCATGACTACGCGATGGGTGACATCCAGCCCCACCATAGTCAAATCCCAGCCTGCCGTAAACACCAGATCAGCCGAATGCGGGTCGTTCCAAACATTCGCCTCGGCCACAGGCGAGACATTGCCTGGCTCGACCACAGTCCCAGCCATCAAAATCACTTGTTTGATTAACTTAGGTAACTGTGGTTCAAGCTTTAATGCCAGACCTAAGTTAATAAAAGGACCCACCGCCACGATCGTAATTTCACCTGGAAACTGACGCGCCATGTTGACGATGAATTCGGCCGCAGATGCCGCTTCAGGCTGTCCAGAAACCGCAACGCGTGAAGGTAAATTACCCAGACCATCATCGCCGTGAATAAAGCCTGGCGGCTTACCCGGTGCTTTCATCAAGGGCAATGCGCCGCCTTCTGCCACGGGTATTTCATAACCCGCGATACGCGTCAAATACAGCGCATTCGCAGTCGCTTGCGGCACCGTAACGTTACCAAACGTGGTCGTGATACCGACAATGTCGATCTCAGAGTGAGCCAGCGCGAAGTACAAAGCCATCGCATCATCAACGCCTGGGTCGGTATCAAAAATTACTTTATGTGACATAGTGGTCTCACTTGCTATAACAAGGTCGTTATGCAGATTATTCAAAAAATCAAAACCTCTCAACGCCGAGACGCTGAGGCGCAGAGGAAAACCTTAAGAGGGAGGTTCCCCCCTACTGTCGATCGTCTCTGTGTCTCTACCACTCTACGTAAAAGAATTACTCTTACCGCGACTTCACAAAGGGTACACCCAACGCTTTCGGCCCCACCGATTTCGCCATCACACCAGCCAACACGACAACCGTCACCACGAATGGCAACATCTGTATCAAGGAACCAGGAATTTGACCGACGACAGGGAAAGCCACGCCTTCCATCTGGATTTGCAAAGCGGCAAAGAAGCCAAACATCAAACAACCTAAGGCCGTTTGTAATGGTCGCCAATTACCAAACACCATCGCGGTCAATGCCAAGAAACCGTTACCCGCTGACATGTCACGCAAGAAGAATCCACTTTGCACAATCGCTAAATACGCGCCAGAAAACGAACATAAAACGCCGCCAAACAACAATGCCAAATAGCGAGTTTGTGCAACATTGATACCCGCCGCATCGGCAGCGTGCGGGTTTTCACCCACGGCGCGTAGACGTAGGCCAAAACGGCTGTGATAGATGAACCAATGCAAAAAAGGAATCAAGGCAAAAGCCAGATACACCAAAATGGTATGGCCTCCTAAAAATTTGCCTAGCAACCAATTCAACGCAGGTATGGTGGACCACCAATCAGCAAAAGGGAAATTCCACACAGGGAAGCGCGCAGCACCCAGATCAGGACTACGTCCGCCTAGTTGAAAAAAGTATTGCGCCAAAACGAAAGTCAAACCCGACATCGCAATATTGATCGCAATCCCGAACACCAGTTGATTACCTTTTTGGTTAATCGCCACATAGCCTTGCAGCAAAGCGATGGAGCAAGACACCATGATGCCTGCCGCCACACCAAGATAAGGATTCTGAGTGGCAAAAGTGCATGCAGCCGCAACGAAAGCCGATGCCAGCATTTTGCCTTCTAGCGCCAGATCGATGATGCCGCTACGCTCAGCAAATACACCCGCAAATGCCGCAAACAATAAGACGGGCGCACTACGAATGGTCGCGACTAAAATACTAGAGACATGAAAATCTTCAAACATGGCTTACTCCCTTAGCCTTCAATGTACGTGACAGATTCAGCACACGTGACAAAGCGGGTGCATACATATTTTCCATCGCACCACAGAATAAAATAATCAAGCCTTGAATAAAAACGAAAGTCTCAGGGGGGATATTGGATTTTTCCAAAGACAAATCAGAACCACCTTGTATCAAGATACCGAACAACAATGCCGACATAAAAATACCGATAGGATGCTGACGACCCATCAACGCCACGGCAATGCCGATAAAACCAGCACCGCTAGTGAAATTCAGACTCAGATAATGCATAGAACCAGCCAGCATATTCATCGCAGCGACACCCGCAAATGCACCTGACAGCAGCATCGTAACAATGATGACCGTCGAAATAGAAATCCCTGCGTAAAGCGCTGCGTGTGAACTTTTGCCTGCGGCACGCAAGGCGTAACCCCAACGCGTGCGCCAGACCAACACGCCATAAGCAACTAAACACAACAGAGCAATGATGAACGTCAGATTCAAAGGGGTATCGCCAAATCCCGGTATCCAGGAGTTCAAACGCGGCAACCAGCCCGCTTCCGCGAATACTCGACTGGCTGGATTTTGTTCACCCGCAGGTATCATGTAAGTGATGATGATAAAGTTCATCAGCGCTGCGGCGATAAAGTTAAACATGATGGTGGTGACGACCACATGACTACCGCGTTTCGCTTGCAGATAACCGGGCAAGAAAGCCCAGGCCGCACCAAACAAGGCGGCAGCGGCTAATGCCATTGGTATTAATATCCATGCCGGTAAGCTAGCATCGAATTGCAACATCACCAAAGTTAAACCTAAGCCACCCAAATACATCTGACCATCACTACCGATATTGAACAAACCCGCCTGCATGGCGATGGACACCGACAAGCCCGTAAAGATAAATGTCGTCGCGTAAAATAAGGTGTAGCCAAAGCCTTCAATATTGCCTAAAGAACTTTTAAGCAAAATACCTAAGGCTTCCAGCGGGCTTTCGCCCAGTAAGTAAATCACGCCAGCGGCGACCAGCATCGCGGACAGTAAATTGAGTAAAGGCAGCGCGACATTCGTCGCCCAGCGAGGTAATTCAGAATTCATTTATGCAATCCACCCATCAATAAACCGATGCGCGTGGTGTCGTAATCAGCGATATTCAACTCGCCTGTGATACGTCCACCTGACATCACTAAAACACGATCAGCCAGAGCGCGGATTTCTTCCAGCTCGGCTGAGACTAAGAGGATAGCCACACCTGAATCGCGCAAGGCGAGCAATTCGGTATGGATGCGTTGTATGGTACCGATATCAACACCACGGGTCGGCTGCCCGACCAACAGCAATTTAGGTTGTGCGGCGATTTCGCGCGCTAAGACAATTTTTTGCTGATTGCCGCCGGAGAGTTGCGACAAGCGCAGATGGGAGTCCAAAGGGCGTACTTCAAATTGACGCAGCAAAGCATCACTGGCAGCGACACATTTTTTCTTATCCAGATAGATCTGATCAGTCTGTTGCCCAAGTAAAATGTTTTCCCATACCGAGAAATCCTTAATCACACCATCGCGCAATCGATCTTCGGGCACATGTGACACACCCAATTTACGTAACTTTGCCGCCAGCGTCGCATCTTTTTTGTGGTAGTTGGGCTGGTAAGCATTGATATGCACCGTGCCAGCAATTTTGTCGCCATTCACATTGCGCATACCGGCCAGTATTTCTAACAACTCTGATTGACCGTTCCCTGAGACGCCTGCAATCGCAACGATTTCTCCGGATCTTACGGAAAAATTTAAGCTACTCAACAAATGCACGCCAAGCGCGTTCTGCAAACACAAATTCTCCACTTGCAGCACGGCGTCACCCTTTGCTAATGGCTTACGTGGCAACTCAGTCGCCACGCTGCGACCCACCATTTTGAACGCAAGATCTTCTTGATTAGTATTCGCTGTTTGTAATGCAGCGACCACGCCGCCTGCACGCATCACCGTCACTTCATCGGTAATCGCCAAAATTTCAGCGAGTTTGTGCGTGATCAGGATGATGGTTTTACCCTGCTGTTTAAACAGACGCAGGATCACAAATAAGGCTTCAGTTTCTTGAGGCGTCAAGACCGCAGTCGGCTCATCCAGAATCAGAATATTTGCATTGCGATACAGCTGCTTCAGAATTTCTACGCGCTGTTGCTCACCGACTGACAGTGTATTAATACGTGCATCAAGCTTAATCGCGAGGCCATAGTCCTCACATAATTTGACTAACTCGGTGGCAATTTTGGCGCGGTGAGAACGCAGGCGAAATCCACCTTCCATACCCAGCATGATGTTGTCCAACACCGTCATATCTTCGACCAGCATGAAGTGCTGATGCACCATGCCAATGCCGAGTTGTATTGCGCCATGACTATTGCGTATTTTTTGCACTGCGCCGTTGATCAAGATGTCACCGGCGTCTGCATGATAATAGCCATACAGGATACTCATCAGCGTCGATTTACCTGCGCCGTTTTCACCGATAATGCCGTGTATCGTCCCTTGCGCAATCGAAAAGCTGACGGCGTCGTTCGCTAGTACTTGACCGAAACGCTTTGATATTTGGCGAAATTCTACTGCTGTGGGCATGTTGTCAAATAGGGTTTGAGCTTCCCCGCTCATCGTTTGTTTTGAACGAGCATAGGAGAAGTAGAGTCACAGGAAATGCTTCAGAATAAAAAAGCCACAGCCCTGTTTGTGACAGGTGATGTGGCTTGATTTTTTACAATGGGCAACGACTGGCTTCGCGGTAATCGATGACTTTCACTTTACCGCTCAAGATATCTTGCTTGGCCGCGTTAACGCGTTTTTCAATTTCAGGCGTAATCAGGCTGCGATTATCTTTATCTAGAGCCCAATCCACACCGCCTTCTTTCAGACCCAGATTAGAGACACCGGCTTTCCACGTACCGTTTTTCACTTGCATAAAACTGTCATAGATCGCGTTGTCGACACGCTTCACCATTGAGGTCAGCATCACGCCTGGGAACAGATAATTTTGATTGGAATCGACACCGATCGCCATCTTGCCTTTTTCTTTCACCGCTTGCAGTGCGCCCATACCACTTCCACCCGCCGCTGCAAAAATCACATCAACACCACGCTCCATTTGGGCGCGTGCAAGTTCACCACCTTTGGCCGGATCATTCCACGCCGTTGCGGTTGTACCGACAATATTTTGTACCACATCCACTTTGGCGTCGACTGACTTTGCACCTTGGGTATAACCGCAAACAAATGCGCGGATCAATGGAATATCAATACCGCCGATAAAGCCCAATTTTTTAGATTTGGAGGCTAGAGCTCCTGCCACGCCCACTAAGTAGGAACCTTCCTGCTCTTTAAATAAGATAGAGCTGACATTCGCGCCAGAAGCTGAGCCATCCACTAATAAGAATTTTGTTTTAGGGAATTCTTTTGCCACTGTCTGGACTTGCTGTGCGTGCGTAAAACCAATCGCCGCAATAAGAGTCACACCTTTGCGTGCCAGGCTACGCAACACCTGTTCGCCCTGCGCATTGCTCATCACTTGCGCATCGATATAAGAAATTTTTGTGTCTTTTTTGAAGCGCTCTGCGCCTTCATAAGCTGACTGATTAAATGAACGGTCAAACTTACCACCAGCGTCATACACCAAAGCGAACTTGGGCTGGTCGGCCAATGCCGCTGCCGACATAGAAAGTAAAACACCAAAAAGTAATGATGAACGCAGTTTCATATTTGCTCGACTCCCAAAATACCTTGATTAGCTTGATTAGCTCGATTCGCCAGCTTTGCTTTGTTAGCAAAAATCTGACGGTTGTAGGCGACTTAATTAACCTGAAATTATAAAGGCATTCACTGTTTCTGTAACTGCCGCTCAACTGCTTCTCTATACGGTATTGACGTTTGTGCACCAAGTTGTGTCACTGCCAATGCTGCAGCACTTTGTGCAAACATACACGCAGCACGTATGTCCTTACCCTCGGCAATAGCCACCGCAAAACTTCCTACAAAGGTATCACCTGCGGCAGTGGTATCAACCACCTCAACCTTAAATGCCGGCAAAAAATAAGCACCATCGGGAGAGGCAACCCACATGCCAGAGGCACCTAAAGTAAGTAACACAACCCGAGCACCGCGCTCTCGTAATAGTGCCGCTGCCGACTCGGCGCTAGCAACATCAGTGACGGGCAAGCCGCTCAACATTGCTGCTTCCGTCTCATTCACCACCAAGTAATCGACCTGTGCCAACACAGCATCGCTCAACTTTTGCGCGGGTGCCGGATTTAATACCACTTTGACATTTGCTCGCTGCGCACAATCAATCGCATGCAGTACGGTGGTGATTGGCGTTTCGAGCTGGCATAATAACAGCTTAGCTTTAGCAATAGTGTTACTAGCGTTGTCAATATCCGATACGCTCATTAGAGCATTTGCTCCATTTGTTAATACAATACAGTTTTCACCCGCATCGTCTAACAAAATACCCGCAACGCCGGTCGCACTTTCGGATACCACACGCACATGTTGCAATTGGATACCGTCTTGCGCCAGCGCCTGCAAACAGCTTTTGCCGTTCAGATCGTCACCCACATTCGCCACGAAATCCACCGCACCACCCATGCGTGCTGCCGCAACCGCCTGATTCGCACCTTTACCGCCGTGCACCTGATGAAAACTATGTCCCATTAAGGTCTCACCTGGCGTCGGCATACGCGGCGTCTTAAAAACCATATCCATATTGATACTACCGACAACGGCGATCTGCGGTTTCATAGCGTCCTTGTTCAAACCAATTTTGTTTTGCAGTTTACAGTGAGCTGGAGCAGCAATAGGACTAAGAAGCCACTATTTTCGATTTCAAAAACACACTCAACATGTCCAAACCCTTATCGAAACCGTGATTATTTGGAATCACCAGATCGGCATTACTGCGATGCGGCAAAATGTATTTTTCGAAAGCGGGCTGGTGGTGCTTACTCAAGCGGTAGATAACATCATCCTGATCGTAACCACGCTCTACCGCATCACGCTGCACGCGGCGATAGCGACGATGATGCTCTTCTGCATCGATAAAAACTTTCAGATCGATGATGTCATACAAAGCCGGATTATGTAGTGCATAAATACCCTCCAGCAAAACAATAGGTGCTGCAGGAATATGAAAAATCTTAGGCTCTACGTCTGCATTATTAAACGTGTATTCCGTAATTTTTAAACTTTCACCATTACGTAAACGCAACACGTCTTGGTAAAACTTATCCAGATCGAGCGACGATGGAATATCAAAGTTCTCAATCTTATTTTCATCTTGAGATTGCTGATCGATAGACTTGTAATAATTATCTTGAGACAGCAAAGCAACGCTGTCAGCAGGCATCGAGGCTAATAAGGAATTGATAAAAGTTGTTTTACCACTTCCGCTTCCCCCGGTAATACCGACGAGATATGGTTTCATTATTTGTTTACCTATCTAAAAAAATAAAAATCAACTAAGTCTGGATAAGGCTTAGTTGATTATGACGAAAAAAATGAGCTGATCGCTACCAATTTTTTTCTAGTTGCTATGGACTCTAGATGCCGGAAATGTATTTACTAGGCTCAGAATCAAATAAGTAAAACACTGATGAGCCGCCACTACATTTCCAATACCTGAGCATTATCGCTGCATTTTTAATCACCGACAAAATTACCTGCGATGAAGCGCGCAATAATCATCACGGCCAACGCTACAAGAGGTATTTTTCCAACAAACCTGCCAACTCAGACCCACTAGCTCACGAAAATCTAGGGGCAATTGCCTTATTTAATAAACTCTAAAATACGCAATTCGCTAATTAATTCAAACAAAAATCTGGATTAACAAGCACTGAACTAAATAATGACAAGCAATAACGGTGAGCAATTGAATCAAGGGGCGGAAGTATAGCCGCATTCGGCTCATTTCGGAAAGAGGATAACAATGCCTCACTAACCGAAGAAAGTATCTAAAAATCACAATAAGTTCACAGCTCCCACTTTCATCTCGCGACGAATCATATTCAATCCAGAATTTCCAAGAGAATTTGAGACGATGGTGGATATACTTTTCGAGGCAGTCTTTACGTGAATGAGGCGGAAACAGTTGCTATTCGCAACGAAAACCGAAAATGCGCCGCCAGCGCTCAAATAGCGTCGAAGCAGTTGGAACCCTAGAAACAAGATCGCCACCGTCAACACGCTCCGACAAAAGATGCCTCAAAACCTATTCACATCAACTGGTACGCTGCGCTTCGTAATAATGATTGCCACCACTGTCGGTATAAGTTGCGATCAAACTTAATCCCACAGAACACATACAATTTTCGTAAGCTGTTCGCCCCAAAGAGTACGAAGCGATTCCCGTGGTCGCGTCGTCCCACTGACATGACTGCAGCGGCGCAGTAAACAAAAAGCGTCCGCCCGGTAACAGAGCTTGCGCAACGCGATGGATCAAAGCGGCTTGTTCAGTGTCATTCAACAAAAACATCAGTCCTACCGCAACCACGGCGTCATAAGTCCGCCCAAAGAAATCACTGTCCTGCACCTTAGCGCATTGCACTGGCACATCCGGAAAACGACGCTGAAATTCAGCAACTAAATTTGGCGAACCTTCAATCGCCCACAATCGCATACCTGCTTCATGCAGTACGCGGGTGATCGGATAACCACCGCCGCAAGCCAGCTCTAGCACCTCAGCATCTTTACTGAGCGTACGACACCAGAGCGCAACAACATCAGCGCCAATATTGGAATGGTCACGCGCGGTTAAAAACTCCTGAGCATGTAGATCGTAGGCGATCGCTGAATCGGCGGGCATTTTTTGTTTCCACTTCTAAAAGTAATTGAAGGTATTCAGTGCGTGACTAGAGGGGAACATGCTTCAACCACCGAAAGCCAATAAACCCAAGCATTGCACCAACAAACGCAAGCAAAACATACATTGCGCCTGAACCACTTGCGATAGCTGCGACGTTCACACCCGCCACTGCACCAACACATATCCGATGCCAAGCACCAACCAAAGGGCGGCGCTCGTCGTCCACGAGGTGCAGGTAAAACATCGTGACGACAACGACAAAGATTCCAGCGAGTGGACGAACAGGTGCTGGATCGCACCAAGGTCCAGACAGGAAATGGAAGGCAATAAATAGCGCGCCAAATACCGTTGCAATTGTTAGTTCAAACCAACGCATTTGCCTTCGAACGTTCGAGCTAAGCAGAATTGGGCTTTCAGCACACAAGCCGAAGAACAATTAGTTGAAAAAATATTGGCCGCCAAAACGTCAAATTGCGCAGCTTCCGCGTCGGGCGCCATGTTAGCTTGCAGGCGACTTCGAAAGAACATTATTAACACGGCGTATGAATACCCAGTGCCATATCAAAAAACCTGTGGCAACCAAACTTGCGGCCGAACCGATCTGGTTTGGAATAAGCGAGACTATCTGTGTCGCACACCAACCAATTCCTGAAATCATTCCGAAAGATTTAAAGGGGGCGAGCGATGGATTGATAACCGCCTCGGCTTTCAGCGACTTGACAACACTTATTATGATGAAAAAATCCTCGATGAAGTTGTAAGGAAGAAGGAACATAAGCCATACGCTATTGGGGGTGGCTTTTCTCGACGCTGGTGAAACGAGCTTGAGAGTCTTTATAAGGTCTAGGGCGTAAAATAAAACCAGCAGCAAGAATGCTGCGATGGCGATTACTGACCCAGTCGGCCCGAAAGCGTTTAGCTCGCTGAGGATGCCCCCAGAAACTTCTGTGTACAAAAAAGGATACGCCAACCCGATTCCAATCGGTACGCTGAGTATGACTTTGAGGATAGTGATAGTGGAATTTTTCATTGCAAGCTAACGCAAAGGTGATCGGAGAGCGACCACAGGTTGTAAAAAGAAAGATGTCTTCATTCGCGCTTCCGATCGACTGTCTTGTTATGTGTTTTTGCCTAAGTAAATTGCATTTGGTGGAGTTGGCATTTGAGAAGCCCATTCAAATGCTTCAATCACTTGTTGTGCAAACTGTCTGACTTTTACCCAGTACTCATTTGAGTACAGCTGCTGAGTGTCAAGATAGAGTTCAGCAAAAGCCTCACCAGAGTGCGACAAAATGTACTCATCGAGTTGCTTAATGGTAGCTAACTGATTTTGTGCAAAGCTCGCCATATCCACTTTGTTGCGCCACTCATCGAACTCAAGAACAAGCTCGTCTCCTTTCGCATCAAAATCTGGGAAAAGCGCGTCCTGTATATGGGCCTCAGAGGCAAGTGCAAATACAGTATTTTTGAAGTCTGATAGGCTCATAGAAACACATAACTTGTCTTAAAGTGAAAGAAAACAAAGTTAACATAGCAATAAAAATTAAGCAACAAAGTTCCAAATCTCTTGAAAGGCTTATCTAGCCTGGCTGCGATTTTGTTATACCACCTCAATACTCGGTATAACAGAATCGAGAAAAGAGGCGTGAGCGACTATTTTTTTAGCTACTTCAACGTACCTCAACGCTCTCCACCCGAATTAACTCGCAAGCACCAGCACCCGTATCCTCGCGCGTCAGCGAAGACTGCCAGCGCCAGCCGTCGGGCGCACTGACTGCGACTAGTTTTCCGCGCAATCTGACCACCTGCCCAGCCCTCACCTCTTTCAATGTTTTTTCGATATGCGCGTTCGCCGGGATCATATGCATATTGGCGCTATGCCTAGCGATCTCAGAAGGCGGGCGCGGTGGCTGATTTTCCCAACGATAAAAGTAGAAGCGATTACTTTGAGAAATACTCAAAGAAGACAAGACCTCAGAGTCAGACATCGATCCCCAGCCCAAGGCCAAATCGACCGGAGACAGATCGGCCTCGCGTCCGCTGGAATACAATTCTTTGGCCAAGACTCGCGCCTCAATATCGAAGTCTGCTAAAGCCTTGATCGTGTAATTATCTTTCTGCCAGACCTCACCACGATCAAGGATGTTTTGCACAGGATCACGCTGAACCAAAACACCATTCGAATGGTGTATCGGTTTCTGTGCGCGTTGTTGATATTGATACCAACCGCCAATAAGGATTACTGCAACGAAGAACCAACGCCATGAGAACATGTTTATCCTAGTTGAGAAGAGAACTTCTCATCATACCAAAGTAGGATTCGCGACTGAGGTTTCTCTCAAAATACATCGCATAAATTTATCGCCGTCATCGCTGTTGTGCGCTATCAACATGGCGATTTCATCATCTGAGTAAGAGCTAAAAGTAAATCCACACTTTGTGTAGGTACTACCAATATCATCGCTCCACACCAAATCAATCGTACCAGGTGGCAAACGAGCTGCGTCGCCACCTATCTGATTAATTAATAACATCTCAAATCGCTGTCCTTTGACTGACTCTACTTTTTGCATGAGGATTTGCAGGCCACCTTCGCTCACGTCAATTAACACGCCCGCAATACCGCTAGGATTCGCTTCTGGCTTGAATACCCAGACCGGCAAAAAATCTTTTTCTTTCTGCACCAAGAAGAACTGGGTGCGTTCAAATTGACGATTTTCAACTTCATTGTTCATGATTTCTCCTAACTTATATTTAATTTTATCGACCATGCATGTTCAAACCAGCTGATCGCAGCAATTCTGCTGACAAAGCACGATATTAAACATTTGTGACCAGCCAATTACTTTACGGAAGCGCGACTGCAAGTAGGTCTGCTTTCAACTCGCGCTAAGGTCTCGTAGTTCGCACTCCAAAAGCGCTAAGTGAATGGGGGGCATAAGTATCCCCTCTCCCGCGTGCGGGAGAGGGGTTAGGGTGAGGGTAGTTCGGTAACAGCACCGAGTCTAAATGAAACAAAACAGGACAAAATTCTAAATGTTTGTGCCTTAAAAAATGTCATTCGAATCTGAACGCCTGTCAAAGCTTGCTTTGACTCCCCGCCCGGATTTCCAACTCGCTGCAAGCACAGAGTTGGAAATGCAGGGGCGGGGATGGGGGAGTATCAGATTAGATTAACGATATTTAGAAATCTAAACAAGGCCATTTCTGCACTAGTTTGTCACATGAAACGGCATTACAGTTTCTGAACTACCCTCACCCTACCCTCTCCCGCTTGCGGGAGAGGGAATATAAACGTCCCCACAATTATTCGTTCGCTTCCAAGTCAGTCATGAAAGTCACGAGCGATTTTTTACATAACGAACAAAAACATAAAAACCACAAAAATATCGAGCCCGTCAACTTTCTGAAAAAAACTATTCAAAAATATGAATCTATGAAATAATTGATTCAACAAACAATCCTGATAAAAAATAGCGGCACCAGGATCGAATTTGATTCAAGCGGGTTTCAGTAGCAAAAAAAACGAATCCCAAAACTGACGATGAAAAAATTCTGACCGAGCCGTCAGAGGGGGATTTTTTTGCCTAAAAATTTCGAAGTAAAGATTTAAAAGAGCTACTCGCGAGGCTAGAAGTGCTTTAGCCGAGAAACGTTATTTCAATAAAACAGGAGATGAGAGAAATGAAAAAGCAAAATGACTTACCAAGTATGGCGCTGCGTCCGATGGCAAAATCAGTGCGTGTCGCTTTAGGGCTGGCCACATTGATGGGTTGCACATTGCCGGCGTTTGCGCAAACAAGTACACCGCCAGAAGAAGCCACTAAGACGCAAAGAGTGGAAGTAACTGGAACATCGATTAAGCGACTTGCGCTCGAGACTTCCTTACCAGTACAAACCATCACGCGCGAAGCCATCGAAAGATCAGGTACCACAACTGCTGAACAGTTGTTGGCGCAGATCTCTGCCAATGTGGGCAGCATCGAGGAGAAAACACAAAACACGGATACCCAAAAGAACAGTGGCTTTTCAGGCGCGAACTTGAGAGGTTTGGGCGTATCTTCAACTCTGGTGTTACTCAATGGTCGTCGCATGGCGAACTATGCGTTTGGTGGTCAAGGCGTCGATCTGAGTTCGATCCCGATGGCAGCGTTGGAACGCGTGGAAATCTTGAAGGATGGTGCATCCGCAACTTACGGTGCTGATGCGGTGGGCGGTGTCATCAATTTCATCACGCGTAAAGATTATCAAGGTGCGCAAATTTCAGCGCGAGCGGGTGGCTACGAGGACGGTGGCGGCAATCGCAAACAAGTGAGCGCTTCCGCTGGTTTTGGCAATATTGAGCGTGACCGTTTTAACGTGTTTGGCTCTGTTCAAATCCAAAAAACAGCACAACTACGTGCAGTGCAAAGAGAATGGTCAAAGACAGCATTGCATCCTGAGTTGGGCACAAGTGGTCCATCAACGACCAGTTGGCCTGCCAATCTTTTTCCAACCACGTCGGCTAGCCCGGTCTACGGTAGCGCCACGACGAATGATGGCAAATGTACGCCACCGTACAGCGTGTTATTTGATGGTTTTTGCCAGTTCGACTATCAGGCAACAGCCGATTTGATTCCTGAGTCAACTAAGCTCAATTCCTTTGCGCGAGCTGTTTTCGCGATCACGCCAAATCATCGATTGTTCGCAGAAGCGGCTTATTCTAAGAATGAAGCCTACTATCGCATCTCTCCTGCGACCTTCACCTCATACCGTCTGACGGCAAATGGTCCACGCACCGCTCTCTTCTATCCAAAAGGTGGGCCATTTTTTCCAAAGACTTATGTCGATGCGAAAACCGGCGTAGTCACCAATACGCCAGATAAGAATGTCTTTGTGTCAGTCCGTCTATTGCCACTAGGGCAGAGAGAGCGCGTTCAAGATACATCGCAAGAACGTTTCGTGATTGGCTCAGAAGGTGAAATCGCTGGTTGGGACTACAGCTTGGCTTGGAATCACTCGGTATCAAATACGACCGAGCAATACAACAACGGTTTCGTCTACGGTAGCAAACTAGGCCCTTTGATTACTTCGGGTGTCGTGAATTTGTGGGGAGACAATACGCCAGAAGTGATGAAGTTGATGGAAGATACACAGGCGAAAAAAGTAGCGGGACGTACAGGTCGCGCGACCTCCGATAGCATAGGCGGTAACGCGTCTAAAGAATTATTTCAACTGCCAGCCGGTGATGTCGCTGTCGCGGTTGGCTTTGAATTGCGTCGCGAAAAATTATCCGATAAGCAGTCAGCTGAAGCTAAATCCGGTTTGCTCAATAATATTACCTCGTCACCAGATACGGTAACTTCGCGTGAAGTGAAGGCCTTATATTCTGAGGTGCATGTTCCTATCACGAAGACTCTTGAAGCGGACTTAGCCGTTCGTTATGACTCCTACGACAGCGGCAATATTGGCAGTAGTACCAATCCGAAATTATCAATTCGCTGGCAGCCAGTGAAAGAAGTCGTCGTGCGCGCCTCCGCGGGCACTGGATTCCGCGCGCCTTCGTTGGCAGACGTGAGTGCGTCGCCGAGCAATGCCTCAACCTCAAACTTTTATACAGATCCACAACGCTGTGTGAACAATGTAGGTCCAGGTTGCAAGCCAGGTCCTATCCCTATTTTGTTAGGCGGCAATCCTTTCCTTAAACCGGAGACGTCTAAGCAATTTGCAGTTGGCGCCGTGGTCGCACCTGGCTACGGTGTTACTGTGTCAGTAGACTATTGGAATATCAAAAAAGAAGACGTTATCTCTGCTTTGAGTGAAACATTGATTGCATCCAACTTTGCCTACCTGAGCAAATACATCACGCGTTTTCCGACTGATCCTGCATTTCCAAACATGCCGGGTTTAATCGAAAACATTCTCTTACCAATGGACAATCAAGGTAAGCGTAACGTCGCAGGTTTCGATCTCGGCGTCAGCCAACGCTTAAGTTTGGACGAGTATGGCCAATTGAGAACGAGCTTGAGTGGTACCTATTTGACTAAGACGGAAGAACAATTGGTTAAAAATGGCCCGATGATGAATAACCTCGGCATCTACGCTAATCTTTATCCAACGCCGCGATGGAAACATCAAGTTTCAATCGATTGGAGTATCGCCAAATGGAATCTGGGCTGGACGAATAAATTCCAATCGCGCTACCAAGATGCGTTGGCTTACATCATCACACCAACGCCGGGTGCTGCGGTGGTGAAACCAGTTGGTACGCCTGGCTACGCAGCAAAAAATGTGAACTCGTACAGCACCTATGATTTGTTCCTTGGCTACACGGGTTTTGATAAAATGCGTTTAAATGTGGGTGTCATTAATCTCTTTGATAAAGAACCTAATGTGTCGAATCAGACCGGCTACTTCCGCGGTTTTGATCAGAGTGTTGATGCGACGGGACGTTATGTCTACGCCAGTATGACTTACACATTCAAGTAATATTTCAACACGCCCACATCGTGCGATGAAAAAAAGGAGAACGCATGCTTGCGTTCTCTTTTTTTGTTGTAGAGTCGATGTAGGGAATTTAATTTTTAACAGAAAGGGATTCGCATGAAATCGATACAGGCACCGAATGCAGTGGTGATGATCCGTCCCCATCATTTTTGTCCTAATCCACAAACTGCTGCAGACAATAGTTTTCAAAGCGTAGATCAAACTCGATCTGCGCAAGAGATAGCAATCCGTGCCAGAGATGAAGTTACTGCTGCCGCAAGCATGTTGGAAGCGGCTGGCGTGAAAGTGCATGTGTTTGACGACTTCAGTGAAAACGAAACGCCCGATTCGGTGTTTCCGAACAACTGGTTTTCAACACACGCTGGTGGCCATATTGCTTTGTATCCTATGTACTCACCAAATCGTCGCCGAGAACGTCGTACCGATGTGATAGACATGCTCAAATCGCAGTATAGCGTGCAAGATGTGATTGAAGAGTCTGGTCTCGAATATGATGGCATATTCTTGGAAGGTACTGGCGCGATGGTTCTCGATCATATTGATCGCGTCGCCTATACGGCACGTTCCAATCGTGCCAATCCCGTGGCGCTGGAACGTTTTTGCACGCACTTTAATTTTGAGCCTATGGCGTTTCATTCCACCGATATGCATGGCCGCCCTGTGTACCACACCAATGTCATCATGTGTATCGCCACCGAGTTTGCCTTAGTCGCGTTGGACATGATTCCCGATGCACTACGCCGTGATGAAATGGTGCATCGTTTGCAGCAAACTGGCAGAGAAGTGATTGCGCTGACCGAAGCGCAGATTAATGAATTCGCGGGCAATGCATTAGAACTCAATACCAAAGCACCGGAGCAGGCAACCAGGATCTTAGCGATGTCGGCTAGAGCAGCAGCCAGCTTACTTCCCGAGCAAAGAGCGATCATCGAAAAATCCGCAAAGATATTGCCGATCGCTATTCCAACTATCGAGTTGGCGGGTGGTTCGGTGCGATGTATGCTCGCTGGCATACATCTTTCAGCACGCAATTAGATCGTAGAGCCCAATTGGAAGGAGACGGATTCTGTTAATTCTGCTGCCATCGACACGGCAGCAGGATTACGCCGCATCACTTCTGCGACCAGACCTTCACAGAGCAATTGCAAAGCGACATAACTCGAAGGAAGCACCGGATGCGCGGCTGAAACAAATAGACGCAAATCCGCTTCGTTTGCTAACGGTGCAGCATGAGAATCTACGATGGCGATCACGGAGGCACCGCGATCACGCGCGAATTTGGCGAGGTGGACGGTATCGCGAGAATAACGGGGTAAGCTCATCGCCACCAACACATCGCCTTTACCTATCGTGCTCATACGACTTGCGCTTTGTTCTGTACCACCACTCACGCTTAAGGCCGACACCGAATGACTGAAAGGCGTTAAAGCGTCTGCAAACCAGCCACAAACATGACTGGTCAACCCAAAACCTAGGACGTAGATACGCCCTTTGGTTGACAATAATTTGGCGGCCTCGACGATGTCGGCGGCGCTATTTTCGTGATTTAATTTTTCTAAATTCGCTTTCCCCATTTCCACATATTGTGCGGTTGAGCCTAGGATATTTTTCCCTTTCTCATCGCGCAATTTTTCGATAGGGTCGATGGTTGCTCTCATGACTAAGGCGAGTTGCGATTTTAGATCGGCAAAGCCAGCGTAACCAGCAGCACGCGCCATGCGATTGACACTTGCAGGGGAACTGCCACATGCCTCTGCGACATCTTCTATACCCAAGGTTGCCGCTTGCGCTGTGTGACGCAACATCCATTGTGCAACTACGGTGAGTGCTGGAGAGGCATCACGTGCACCTTCGCGAATGCGATCAAATGGGTGAGTTGCATTGTCCTTTGCAGGGTTTGTTGTTGATTTTGTTTTGCTGGATTTTTTTTGAATCGACATGGTCGATACGCTTTCTGTTGAGAGTGCAAATAGGGAACGACGCAGAGGCATATTGTGCCGTTTTACGGAGCCTGATGCAAGTTGGTAGGCGAGTCCAGGCCTCGTGCAATTTCTAAGTAGTTTCGTTCAGTGTTGTAATTACTTATCGAAGATCATTTTTTATCATGGCACCGTTGCTTGAGTACGGTGCGATATCAAGCTTTAATCGGGCATAACTTAGATTTCCCTGAGCGCTAATTCGCAATTCACTGTCTTGCGTTCGGCGCAATGTCAGCGCGAAATCAGGGGCGTTAGATGTGTCAGATGCTTTTTGGTTTTGTTCAAGACCTGTAGAACCAATACCTTTATCAGCACCCTCCTCGCCCATCTTTTGAATTAGCTTTAGAAAACGAAAACTACCCGAATCCTGTATGCGCTCTGCGGTGATCGCTTTATTCATCATCGCCTGACTACTTTTTTTACTATCGCTTGACAGATGAACTTGTAAATCGCCAGCTTGGTTGATGATGAGACTGTCGCCTTGATTCAGATAATGAATCACGATGTTCTCAATCTTGAATGCTGCCAACTGTTCAGACTGTAGTTTTGCCTGCCTCGCATCAACGACAAACACACCACCGGCACCAACCACACGCATATGATGTGATCCATCTGCAGCGCTAGCGTGTACGACCAGCGCCGTATTTTCATCGACACCAAAACCATAATCGATACCGCTATCGGCCACTAATCGCACCAACCTTGCCTCACGAGCACGTTGAGAAAAATGCGAATCAAGTACACCAAATCGGAAGAAACCTAGACCGCCGTTTTTGGCAAAGCTGCCTTTAGCACTAGGCTCCTCTGGCTCCGGCCCGTCAATTTGTCGATATCCGTGGCGTAGCACTCTCACACTGTCACCACCGCCTATCATAGGCACAGAGCGTCCTCGCCATTGACCACCTGATTGCACCGCGTCGCCAGCACTGCTGCCTGCGACGACTAAGCGTCCCTCGGCAAACTGCTTTTGCAGCAGTCGAAGTTGTTCCGAGCTTGATTGCACGCTATTTATCGATTGCTTGGTGATGAAGCTTTCCAAATGACGTGTCTGATTACCACCTGTGAAGAAGATGCCATCGAGTTTCATCAGTTCTTGATTAAAAGCGCTCGCATTATTTTTGCAGAATGAGATTTGTTGTGCGGCTAAATCTGGATAGAGCAGATCCATGTGCGAATAGTCACGCAAAGAACCACGGTTAGCATAGTCCGCATAAAAGATCGGTGCAAACTCGCAAAGTTGTTGATCAATGGCTTGTCGCAAACCACCTTCGATTGGCAACCAGACGACGTCAGCACCTAAAGATTTAAATGCGTAATAACTGATATCTCGGTCATTGAATGGATTTTCTGCGGAGGCGGTGACAATGCCTATCCTAGGTTTGCGACCAGGTTGTTTCTGATCGGCTTTTCGCTGGGTCGCTGCGAGGAAGACTTGATAGATGGACACACTGCTGCGATCGCTCAAAAACTTCACGCTACGCGCTTGAACAAGACGTTGCTGTGTCTTTGATTCTAGGGGTTCTACCAAGCTGTGACGCAGTGCAGATTGTGCCAACGTCGATAGCTCACTTTTGATTTGTATCGCTGGCGACATATCTTGTGAGGCCAGTAGATCGACCAAGACTTTCCAGCCCATGCCGGATAAAGCTGCTTCAGGCATTACTTGCTGAATTTGTATCAGTTTTGCAATGACTTTGTCTTTGATCTGCTTTGCCATCAATGGGTCAGGCAATGCACGTATCTTTGCTAGATTAGCGGAATCGAGACGATAAGCAAATGCGGGATGCGTTATTGCTGGCTCAAACGAAATATCTTCTTTTTTCAAACCAGAGAATGCCGTGTCTTCTTGGAGAATCTTCGACCACCCTTGCAAACAATAACGACTATTCGCCTCTTGCATAAACTCTTTGGAACCCATGCTAGAACAATTACGCATGCCTCCGCCAATAATCACATTACTGACATCGCCATAGTTACCCTGCGTCACATTTTGATTACTCGACAGCGCTGCTTGTTTTGATTTTGGACTTGTACTACAGGCGCTAAGCGACAGCAGACAAGAAACTAGGCAACCAACCGCACTAGAGCGTACGAGCTTAGGCTTGAGGTATTTGCTGAAAGAGTTGTGGACAGACATGTGTTACCTTTTCGTTTGCAGCCTGTAGCGAAAAAATTAATCAGAAAAAATTCGCGTCTCGATCTCGCCATCCTCTGTTACCCAGCCTCGGTACATCCCACGAGAATTAAAAGGCATGGCAATACTACCATCGCGTCCCACCGTAATGCAGCCACCTTCACCACCAATTGCACTCAGATTTTCAAATACAGTGGCGTTAGCCGCTTCTGATAAACTTTGTTTTCCATACACCATGCGAGCGTGAATATCGTGACCTACGCAAGCTCGGATAAAGTGTTCACCTGTGCCCGTCGCCGACACCGCACAACTGGCATCGTTAGCATAGACGCCTGCACCGATCAAAGGTGTGTCACCAATTCGACCAGGACGTTTATTCGTCATGCCCCCTGTTGAGGTGGCTGCAGCTAAATGCCCGTGCTGATCGAGCGCAACCGCGCCTACCGTGCCAAATTTCTTTTCGTTGTCTGTTTTGCTTGTCGCTGCTGTTGCTACCGAATGATCTAGAGCGACTTGACTCGGATCGTTCGCACGTAAGGTTTGAAGCTGGTGTAGACGATGCAAAGTCGAAAAATAGCTATTACTCACTTGTGGCAAACCCGCTTCAAGCGCGAATTGATCAGCGCCTTCGCCACACAGGAGTACATAGCGGCTATCCTTTAACATCGCGTGCGCCGCGAGAACAGGATTCTTAATATGGCGAGCTCCTGCGACTGCACCCGCGCTAAGATCGCTGCCATCCATCACACCGGCATCTAGCTCATGAGATTCATCAGCAGTAAATACCGCCCCGTGCCCAGCATTGAATAAAGGATGATTTTCGAGTGCTTCAACTGCTGCAACCACCGCATCAATCGCTGTACCGCCCGCTTTCAAAATCGACTGCCCCACTTCAAGTGCTTGTCGTAGTCCTTGATGATAAGGTTGCTCATCACCACCTGTTTGTATCACGCCAGCCCCACCGTGTATGGCTAAAGTGTATGTCATTGTCTACCTCTGTAAATGAAAGTTCGTTCGGAAAGGTGTGTGGAATCTCACAGATCCTTTTAGTCGTCTATCTTTCGAATAGCGATACCGGTAAATCCATAGATCACCGCCAAGATGAAGCAGCCATAGCAAAGAAATGCATAGGGTGCATACTCGATCACAGATACGCCTAGCTGTGTGGACATGTAGATGCCTGCCATAGACCAAGGGATGATAGGTACAACGACGGTGCCGGCATCCTCTATCGTTCGACTCAGATTGACGGCATGCAATCCCGCCTTGCGATAGGCGGCGCTAAACATTTCTGCAGGAATAATCAGACTGAGATAAGAGGCACCAGTCGTGAACGCGATGATGATGCAAGACATCACCGTTGAGAGTATCAATGGTCCACGATTTAAGCTGACCTTGTTCGTGATGGCTCGCAGTATGGTTTCTAACATCCCTGCTTTAGAAGCGATGCCCGCAAAGCCAAAAGCGCAGAACACGATCAACATCGTATTCATCATCGACATCATGCCACCACGTGTTAGGAGTCGATTGATGTCTGCGGGGATGTCTTGCAAAGACAAACCAACTTGACCTATTTTTGCTTCAATCATGCGTAAGTCAAATCCGTTGACCAATGCGTTAACGCCATCTTTGAATGCGAAGCCTTGTACGAATAGACCAATGAGGAAGGCAACCGCAGCGGAAAACAACATGATAGGAACGGTCGGCATTTTTCGTATCGAACCGACGATCACGATCAAAGCCGGGATCAACAAGACGAAACTCATAGCACCAAATTGGTAGATGTGTTCGAGCGCATTCAGGTTCTCTTGCACCTTGGCGGGAGTCACATACACAGCACTCTGCGAGACGCGCCCCATCACGCTATACAAAACGATGGACAGGAAAAAGATAGGCAAGGTCGTGTACAGCAAATGACGAATATGTTCATAGAGATTCGCCCCAGTGACTAAAGATGCCAAATTGGTCGAATCCGATAAGGGCGACATTTTGTCACCAAAATAAGCACCAGCAACGATCGCCCCTGCGGTCATTGGCAATGGCGCACCGAGATTGAAGGCAATACCAATTAAGGCAACGCCGATGGTACCGACTGAGCCCCAAGAAGTACCGGTGACAGTCGAAACAATTGCCGCAATCACAAAGGAAGAAACAACGATGTAGTCTGGATGTATGACTTTAATACCGTAGTAGATCATCATCGGAATCGTCCCCGAAAACATCCACGCACCGATCAGTGCACCGACCGAAGTCAAAATCAAGGACGCCGGCATTGAGGTCGCCAATTTCTCGACGATACCCGCTTCCATGTCTTTCCAGCTAAGCCCATGCGCCAGCGCAATGCATCCTGTGATGGCCGCACTGAGCAGCAATAACACGGACACGTTAAGGTGATAGACCCCTGCACCAATTCCAAGCAGGAGAATAATGATCGCAAAAGGCGCTGCACTCCAAAAAAATGAGATGGGCTGTTTGACTTGGTTGTCACCCGGTTCGTTGATTTGCATGCGCGATCTCCTTTTGTGAAATTTTGTTCGAATTAAACTTCGATCATTTTTATGAACGAATTATTTCATAGAAGAGTATTTTTGAACAGGAATTTTTATAAAGTGGTTTTTCTCGTTTCACTCATTGTGAGTGACTTGGCTAGAATACGCGAGGAACTAGATTTTTAGTCTCCAGGATATAACGACTATTTTTGCAACGAAAACTTTCGGCGCGGACGCTCAGTCTCAATCGTGCACTATGCATTGGTTTCTTTCGACGTCAATAACAGCGCAGCTAACCCTGATGTCTAACTAGTGTGTGTCGAACGCCTATCATTTGATCATAGCGACACTTTAGAAACAGCCGCTTTACGCTTGCGCTGAAAAATCACCGAGATGGACATGCTAGAAACGATACCAAGTCAATTTGAAATAGTTGGCGCGGATAGGCCAAAACAACTGTATCGCTTGAAGAGAATCTTTCGGCCGTCGTTGCAATGGCTGAAAAAAGACTTGTGAATCAGAAATATCTACAGGTAGGTTGCGGCTGAACAAAGTGAAGCCCAACACAGATCATTCACTTTAACTTCTCGCCTTTAATTTGAAGACTGTATTCATACGAATACACGTTCTCTATTCGTACCTAATAGCCCTTCATAGTTCAACAAGCTGAACCTCCCCTGCATATTCATTCGTTAGCGAACGCGCAAACGCTAAGGCATCTTCAACTGTCTCACCTGAGTGAGACGACGTAAGCATGTAACGCTTGCTATCGGTGCCGTCGCCCACTATCAATTCATCGATGATGTCCTCAACTCGCGAACAATCTTCACCCACAACGCCCACGAACGCGACGCCATCGATGAGGAATTGCTCAACCATGCTGTTGAGTTCCATTCGGTAGCCTCTAGGGCAGTACAAAACAATCTTGCGAAGGTAGGGCATTACGTTATTTCGTTGAGGTTTCGGAGTCGGCATCACCAATAAATTTACATAGAATACGGTCGTTATTGGCGATTTCCGCGACGAACGTAAAATGATGTGAGAGCAGATTCAACTAAGCATATTTTTGCAATAACCCAAATATAATCCTTCCTTCTTTATCGAGCCGGTGTTTCGCAAGATCGAGCGCTGTGAGCCCCATCCAACCCGAGCATTTTGGATCCGCTCCAAGTTGAAGCAATAACCGAATCATATCGATGGAACAAGTCTCCACAACGTATCCCAATGGAGCGTGATCTTGCCATCCCTCGCCATCCGCTTGCCCATTGACATCAGCACCGACACTTACTAGATATTCAACCATACCAAGTTGATTATTACCCGCAGCAAAGTGCAAAGGTGTTCGTCCGCAGATATCTATCGCATTGATAGCACATCCTTGCGACAGAAGAGTTTTGACTGCTAAGAGATCACCAACCTCTGCCGCCTCATGCAACCGAGTATCAACATCGGTTTCTGGAGAAACATTACCTAGCCGCATAACGCTGAGGTGTCGGGGTCGCCAACACCAAAAAATTAATAAAGATAGAAACCATAACGGGCGATTCCCCGAAGACCTTCTTGTTAAAGCTCATTTTCGTCCTTCGCTAACAACCTACGAAAAAACCGCGATAACCATAAAATAGCGGCGCAAATTAAGACTATTCCAACGATACCGAATAGAATAAATTCCCTGAGCCAGAAGAGGATGAAAGAACCAATCTCAAATGTCTGCCCGCTTGATCCAACAAAATTCCAAGACCAATACAATAGCGCGCCAAAAGCCACAAAGGCAATTACCAATATTAAGAAATTGCCCACACTAATGCGGCCACTATTGTCCGAAATTTTCTTTTCATTTAATGATTCGTCCATGGCTTGTGACTGAGCTTTAACGCAAAGTTGTAAGGCGCGCGCGCCAGTCAGTAAATTTTAAGAAAGCGCTTAGTCGCGCGTCATTTTCGAAAGTCATGTTAGTCATCCGATGCCTTTTGCCGATTGTGACCACATTTGAGTTCAACATCTCGTTGTACTACCTTAAATGAATCAGTATCCTCGCAATAGACTTGTAATGAATCGTCCCATCCCACCACATGAAACCATGGTGTACCTTTCCTTCCATATGCATGAATCTCCAACTGCTCGCCCGGCATCAACGTGTAATCTTCTCCCCACGGCTCAACTGCAACTACTACAGGAATGCTAAGTGGATTATCAAGACCGATTTTTGAGCTATAGGTAGACATATAAACTGATGACTAACTTGTTTCAAAGTAAAAAAAACCAACGTTAACACATTCTTAAATTTCCATCAACAAAGTTCCAAACCTCTCAAAACCCGCGCTATGCCTTGCTCCTTTTTGTTATACCTGTCTCAAGACAGGTATAACAGAGGGAACCATTACCGCAGCTTCCAATATTGTTGATACAAGTTTTTTTGGTGGCACAAATCATGATTAGCAGCAGTTCTGGGCTATAGAATTTAAAGTGATGTTCACTTTACTTTCAACATTGATTTGGTATCAGAAAGCCCCACTGTCTAAAACACAGAATAAACACCTCTAATTCATGTATTTAGGCCAGCCGGTTTTATAGATGCGCTTGATACCGAACCCAAAACTTCCTTGACACTTTAGCGCCAAGGCTTAAGCGGAATGACAAGCTTACTATCCGAAAACCATTTGATTTCTAACGGTTCTTTACCATCCGCGCTCGTTTCGTCGCTGACGTCTTTTCCTGTGCCCATATTGACTTGTGCGTGACGGTTCTTGTTCACGTCAAGTACGATCACAAGTCGACTGCCAGGCGGGAGTAGTTTTGCTGTCATTCGCGCGTTCACAATCGGTACTTGTGTTTTCTTTCCAGGCGTTAGTAACTTGCGTACCGACATATCGTGGGCGTAACTGGCGCGGCCAATATAGTAGTTGAGAAAAACGACTTCTCCTTCAGGCGATATTGCATAAAAATTGTAGCCGATGTCGACATCACGTTTATTGATGGCTATTGATAAGTAGCCGGTGATGCTTCCGGCTAGTTGCATTGCTTCCGTCAAAGGCTCGGTGACAAATACGAGTCCATTACTTTTTGGAAGCTGTTTATGAATCAGCGGCCACATGCCAGCTTCATTGTTAGTGGTATTTCGGTCGGACAAATCGACTGTTTGCGAGACGAAATTCAGCGTACGCGATTTGCTTGGTGTCAGCCGATAATGCCCCTCCTGATCTTGTGCTGTACCAAGATAAAAACTCTGCGCCTCTTGGTTTAATTTCTGCAATGATGGATGGTGCTGCCATGTATTGCTACCCATGAGTTGATAATTCACTTTGTCCTTAAGCAGCGAAGGCCGCGGTTTGTTGTAGAGCACATAGTCAAACCATTGAAGAGCGATTTCTTCGGTATCTTTTTCTAAGGCGACAGGATCGAGTTGGTAATTGCTATGATAAGAATACGGTACATCTTGCGCCGTGCCATGGTTATACGGGCCGATCAATAAAGTGTGATTTGCTTGTGGATTGTATTTGTAATGCTCCTTCAAGAAATCGATAGCTGAAATTTGCCCTCCATCGAAGTAACCAGTGATCGACAACACAGGGATATTGATTTTCTTGTAATCATGTTTATAGGGCAACATTTGTCGGTAGTAGTCGTCGTAGTCAGGATGCTTGAGCCACTTCTGAAACCATGGATTGGGCTTGCCTTCAACTTTGTCGATATCTCGAAAAGCACGCCCACTCTTGTACAAAGTCTCAAATACATCGTCCCAATACTTCCCATCGGCATAGACAGAATGATCCATGTTCTTATTGTTTGTCACATGAAACGCCCATTGATAATTGTGGGTAATAAAAATATTGTTCTCGATAGGCAGACCAGTTAGGGGATTGTGGGCTGCATAAGGTACGATGGTTTTTAACGCGGGGTGCATGTGTTTCGCTGCGGCCCATTGCGTAAAACCCAAGGCGCTACCGCCATACATCGCAACGCGGCCATCACTCCAAGTTTGTTGGATGATCCAATCGATCACTTGCGTTGCATCTTCACCATCTTTTTCCAATGGAATAATTTCATCTGGGCTGTGTCGTTTTCCGCGTGTATTGGCAATCACACCCACATAACCGTGCGCCGCTGCGCGGATCGCGGTTTTGATGTGCCAAGCTTCATCGGGATAAATCGAAAACTGAAAAGCAGCTGGACGTTTGTCTGTGTTTTGCCTTGGCCTCACCACCACTGCCGATAAACTCACACCCGATTTTGTCTTGATGAGTACATTCGGTTCGATCACATAACGCTTTTCATTTTCAGTAGACAAAACTTGATTGCCTGCCGCCAAAATGTGCTCATACACTTTGTAGAGCTGATAGTTGGCGACGAGTTTGACGATGTCGCTCTTATTGAGTGTGGCGCTAGACTGCAATTTTTTAAACAAACCCAACATATAGTCCTGCCCCATCTCGAGTGACCAACTCAAACAATGGCTCACCTTGTATAAGTCCTTGTTAGAAAAAGCACCGAGTTTTGTCGTCATGAGCGCATGAAGTGCTTTCGCATCAGGCTGATCAGGGTTGGGCGATGCTTGTCTAAGCCAAGCATCACTTGAGTATTGAAAATATCCCAAAGGATTTTTTTGCTTGGCGATAAGACCATGCGTTTGCTGAAAGTCCCCTAAGAAGGAAGCTAAAGCGATTTTGTCGCCATCCCTGCTACTATCGTCGACCGTCAGGTTTGCTTGCTTTACCAAATCATTCAATTCTTGTCGGAAGCTATCTGATTGCAATAAATGATAGGCATCCGCTCTTTGCTCCATTTTGGCGCCAGCTAAGCTAGCGGGCTTTCGATTGGTTTCGCTAGACCAGGTGTCGCCAGCGATCAAGGCTTGTATAATCAGCACGACGAATGCCATGATCGTGGATGGCTTTATTTGTCTCATAGGTTCACTCCATGTTTGATGAAGTGAATGAGCATAAAAAAACACGGCAAAAATGTCGTGACGCGGACATGACTTTTGATGACTTTCGATGACTTAGATAGTTTTTCGCTAATTTCTTGTCTGAAGCAGGCGCACAAAACACGCTGAACATGATATTTTTCCAACTGATAACATCCCTTCACCCAAAAAATTCATGCGCTGGCAAATCGAACAATTCCTTTTTTGCGATCAACAACAAACCCTGAGCAGCAAAGGGCAAGTGCAGCAGCTTGAGCCGATGGCAGTCGAGTTGTTAAGTTATTTTTGCCAACATCCTGATAGCATCGTCAGCCGAGATGAACTGATCAACTCGGTTTGGCTAGGTCGGGTTGTCTCAGATAGCGCTGTCAATAAAGTCGTCACCAAACTCAGAAAACATTTTGACGACGATGCCAAAAGCCCGCGTTTCATCGCGACTTTTCCAAAGAAAGGCTATAAGTTCATCGCGCAAGTTCGCGCTATTGAAACCAACAAGCCTTTAGCGGACATCGCTGGATATCACCAGATCAATCCAGAGCAGGGAAATGTTACGAGCAAGGATACGAAGGAAGATTCAACGCAATCCGCCACCGAAGAAAAATCAGAAAAGTCGTCCAGCAAATTTGCCTGGGTGGCGGCTGCCATATTCTTGATTGCAAGCATAGTCGGTCTCACGCAGTTCGTTTTCTTTAAGCAAACACCAACATCCATCGCGAGCACCAAATCAATCGCACTCACGCGCGACGCGGGCGCCGATATTCTCCCGAATCTATCTGCTGACGGCATGCTGTTAAGTTACGTCGAAGTGCTCGATAATAAAATTATCCTTAAAGTGAAGAGACTGTCTGACGAAAGCGTCTTCGTATTCGACCATGGCGAAGCAAAAAGCACGTCCGTTGGTCCTGCCGATTGGAGTGATGATGGCACGCAAATCGCTTATTTGGTTACCACACCTGAATCCTGCCAATATTTCATTCGGACAGTTGAAGGAAAAACATTTTCGGAACCGCAGCTGATTCACAATTGCCCCGTTGGCAGCTATGGAAAAATAGAGTTCACCCACGATGTGAATAAACTGATCTACGCAGAAACGGAGGGGCACAATGCGCCTTATTCTTTATTTGAACTCCATCGACAAACAGGAAAAAAACGCCGTCTTCCGCAACCCGAACTCGTCATCAGTGGTAATAGTCAATTCGACCTTCATCCTACCCAGAACAAGCTATTAATCTCTTCCCCCGATAAACAGCAATGGGAAGGTTTTTATGAACTCAATTTAGATACCGATCAACTCAAACTTCTGTTTAAACTCGATGCCTATATTTGCTGTGGCATTTGGAGTCAACAAGGGGATCGCGTGATTTTGATGGGCGAACATCCGGCGAATCAATTGCTCAGTTTCGATCTAAACGGTAAGAATCCCTATGCGATTTATTCGGGCAATCTCAACTTAAGAGCACCGACGCGACATAGTAACGGTAAGGATTATCTATTTCCCGCTGGCGAATCCAATCAAAACATTCACCAATTTCGCTTTGATACACAAGACTCTCAAGAACTGGTGACGAACTCAGTCGATGATAAGCTAGCGACGTTTTCAGAGAAAAATCAAAGCTTAGCATTCGTTAGTCTGGCGACTGGCGGCGAGGAAATATGGCTGCGGCAGACCGCATCCAACAACTCATCAAACACGACAAATAATGCAGCAAAAAGACTAAGTCAATTCAATGACGGCAGACATTATATTGATCTCCGATGGCGCCCAGATGGAAAGCAATTGTTGGCGCT
>CAUPNA010000039.1:0-29301 GCA_963512475.1 uncultured Undibacterium sp. | reverse complement strand
CGGCAATAACTGTGCTTCACGCTCATCGCTAGTCATAGTCCACATGAGATCGAGCACCCCTCGGTTATGCGATAAGTCTTCAATCAGCCTGACTTGAGGCGTTGACACAGATGGGATTTTTTCTAGGGTATAGGCAACACCGCTGTGTTTGATGGCCAAACGTAAGACTTCCGTGACGTACTTTCCGATGGGGTCGCCAGAACTTTCTAAATCCAAAATGCGCAAACGTGTGCTGTCTTGAGCGGTCTGCGCAAAAACAGTTTGCACCAAGCACAGCTTGAATAGTATGAGAATAAACAGCTTCTGGTATTTCATTGGGCTTGTCATCCATATTCCAAGTGTGAAGGGTATAACACCGTTTTTCTGATGTTCCAAATGGCGCGATACACTTCGTTATTGTATTACGAAAAAATCATACCTTACAGTCTCGTCAGGCACATGTCGATAACATTTGCCAAGTAAGCGTCAAGTAAGTATCAAGTAAGCATTAAGTAAGCGCTGGTCAAAACGCGATTGCCTTCCTCTGCATTGTCTTTGATAGCAAGGCCGCTGCTCCTCATTAACTGCGTCATCAACTGCCTCATCAACTGCGTCATCGACGCTATTTGGACAACGAGCGTATTGACAGTCCTGTCGTCGATGTTAAACAAGCGTGGGTTCAGTTTGCGGCAGATTGCCAGCGAGGTGGAGTGTGCCATCAACAAGTATTGGCAGTAATCAAAACACGTCGGCTTCATGCGGCGCAGTTTATAGATTTCATAGGCAATATGGGTTTAGGTCATTTCGTAACAATTTATATCGGAATTGCGTTATTACTAAGCTTGGTGGGTTCTATGAATATTTTTTCTAAATCCTATCGAACTTAAATAAATTTTTCATGTCATATATCGCACAAACATCGACAAAATCAATCTTATTTGAATTTTTAAACATATTTAGGAGTATTTTACATGCGATTCCTCACCTTGCTCTTGCTGCTTTGCATGGGCACTCCCACCCTCACGAGAGCCCAGTCCGACGATAAATTTCGTCAACTAGAAGATGTCCTTCCTACCCCAACCAGTATCCGCACCGCCTCTGGCGCTCCAGGCCATGCCTATTGGCAACAGCGGGCGGATTATGTGATACGAGCTAGTCTTGATGAAAGCAAACGCGCGATTAAGGGATCTGAAACCATTACCTATCACAATAATTCGCCAGATACGCTGAACTATTTGTGGGTGCAATTGGATCAGAATATTTTCAAACCTGATGCCGATGCCAACACGACCGCAACCTACCCTTCGCGTGAAGCATGGCAGAGGCCAAATGCCATGAGTTTTAACGGCATGAAAACCTTGAGCGTGCAAAGTAACTTTGATGGTGGATTTAAAATCGGCTCAGTTAAAGGGGCAGACGGTCAGGCACTGAAGTATGTGATTAATCGCACCATGATGCGCATTGATTTGCCGACAGAGCTTAAGCCTGGCGCAAAATATGCGTTCAGCTTAGACTGGACCTACAACATCAATGACGGCCTGGTCACAGGGGCGCGTACTGGCTACGAGCATTTTAAAGATGATAAAAACGATATCTTTGAGATTGCGCAATGGTACCCACGCATGGCTGCCTACTACGATGTTTACGGTTGGCAGCACAAGCAATTTATCGGCATGGGTGAATTCACTTTGGAATTCGGTGACTACGATGTGCAAGTTACCTTGCCAAGCGATCACATTATTTCTGCAACGGGTGAGCTGGTGAATAGCGACAGCGTATTGAATGCGGTTCAGCGTGAACGCCTAAAGCAAGCACGGACCGCCACCAAACCGACATTGATCGTCACACAAGAAGAAGCTGAGAAAGCCGAAAAAACACGCGCCACTACGCAGAAAACCTGGCACTTCAAAGCCAAAAATGTACGTGATTTTGCTTGGGCATCTTCTCGTAAGTTCATCTGGGATGCGCAAGGCTATAAATCAGGCAGTAGTACCGGTTTAGCGATGTCTTTCTATCCTAAAGAGGCCAACCCTTTGTGGGGGAAATACTCAACGCAAGCAGTCATTCATACGATAGAACAGTACAACAGATATAGTCTTGATTATCCGTATCCAGTCGCGCAATCGGTCAATGGTCATCAAGGTGGCATGGAGTATCCGATGATTTCGTTTAATGGCGGTCGTCCAACCATCGATAAGAAAACGGGCGAAGCGACTTATTCTAAGCGGACTAAATATGCACTGATCAGCGTGATTATTCATGAAGTGGGACATAATTATTTCCCTATGGTTGTCAATTCAGACGAACGTCAATGGTCGTGGATGGATGAAGGCCTCAACTCGTTTTTACAGTCTTTAGCAGAACGTGCATGGGAAGAAAAGTATTTGGAACTCTATCCAAATGAGCCACGTGCCATCGCTGATTTTATGCGCACTAAGAACCAAGTTCCTATCATGACCAACTCTGAATCAATACCGGAAATGCAGTTTGGTCCCAACGCCTATGCAAAACCCTCCGCGGCTTTTCATATTTTGCGCGAAACCATTTTGGGTCGTGAGTTGTTTGATTTCGCTTTCAAAGAATATGCTCGTCGTTGGAAATTTAAGCGTCCTACACCAGCTGATTTCTTCCGCACGATGGAAGATGCTTCTGGCACAGATCTCGATTGGTTCTGGCGTGGTTGGTTCTACACAACTGACGCGGTAGATATCAGTGTTGATGGCATCGCTGAATATCAAGTGTCGAGCAAAGATCCTGAAATTGAAAAAGCCTGGAAGCGTGCGCAGAAGAATGGCGAACCAATTTCACTCTCCGCGCAGCGCAATCAAGGAAACTTAGCGCGCCGTATCGAGGCACATCCAGAGTTAAAAGATTTCTACAATGAACATGATGACTTTACTGTCACCAATAAGGATCGTAATGCTTATGCCGATGGATTGAAGGCGCTAGAAGACTGGGAAAAAGAGATGCTCAAATCGGGCAAATATTTTTACCTTGTAGATTTCTCTAATCTGGGCGGTTTGGTGATGCCTTTGATACTCGAAGTCGAACTAAAAAGCGGCAAAAAAGTCGTCCAACGTATTCCAGCGGAGGTATGGCGTTATAACTCTAAAAAGTTGACTAAGTTGATCGTAACCGACGAACCTATGGTGGGTCTGACACAAGATCCTAACTTAGAAACTGCTGATATTGACCTCAATAACAATGCTTGGCCACGTAAAATTACTAAGTCGCGTTTAGAGTTATTCAAAATGAATCCGGCGCAGGGCAATATGATGATTGACTACAATACGCCACTGAAGAAAGAAGAAAAAAAGGAAGAGAAGAGCGACGTCAAATAAGTCTAAAGGCGAGTTAATTTGATCAAGTTTATTTAATCAAGTTTAGTCACACGCTTTTTCGATTCGATTCAATGAAAAAGCGTGTGCACGATAATCAGGTAACAGAATAAATCGTCGCAGAATAGAAGATTTTTAGTTTTTCAATTAAGTGTCAACATAGTGCATTCAAATCAAGTTAAGTTAGTGCAACGAGTTAAAGTCTTAAGTGAGCGGCGCATTGAGGTTAACTTGGCGAAGGACGACGCGGCTGTGCGTATCTTGTACACCAGCACGGGAACGTAGTGTTTCTATCAAAGTCACCAAGTCAGCATGTTCAGCGCAAACGACGCGCAAAATATAGTCGTAACTGCCCGTCGTCAAGGTCGCTTCCACAACACCAGGAATCGAAGCAATTGCCGATTCAAAAAAAGCAGCACTGGTCGTAGGCAACATTTTCACATCAATCACCGCCTGCACATTCAGATCTAACGCAGCGAAATTTACTTTCGCAGAAAAACCCAACAAGATATTTTCATTTACCAAGCGACGAACCCGATCGGCGACCGTGTTGGCGCTTAAGGAAACTTGCTCGCCTAAATCACGGTAACTTAATCGGGCATCTTGCCTCAATAACTCAATAAGTTGGCGGTCTATTTTATCCAGCATAGTTCACTTGTTCCTTCCTCAATAGCGATAGAAAAATCGAATAATTTCGTTATGAAATTAAGTGCTTAAATTTGCCTTGTCAATATAGAAATCACGTAAAACAAGAAAGCAATTAAGCGAAAAGTGCAATCAATAAAAAAACGGCAAATTAATTAAAATGCCGATTTTAATTAGGATTATATCGGAATAATGACGAAATATTCGCGGAAAATTCTCTGAACTTGATGACTAAGCTTAAGTCAAACTTTGCGATAAATTTGAATGTCTCTTTGCTGTTAACGAGACTTCTTTTTGATCAAATTTGAAGTCATATTTTCTCGTATGACACAAATAATTTTGATTCAAGATTGATTCATGAAATAGGCACGAAAGTGTAAGTGCAATCTTAGAAACGAAGCGGAAAAGACTAGAGTCTGTTGGCTTTTTCCACTCAAGAAACGAATAGTTAAGGAACACGTATGAAACACCTCGCACCATTTGACCCAGCGCAAAAAACGGTTCTGCAACGCCTGATCATGATACAGCCAAAGGAGGGACGCGCCTTAATCTGGGCCGCGGCCTATTTCTTTTTTTTACTGCTGAGTTTCTATCTTTTGCGTCCGGTTCGTGAGGCCATGGGAATCGCTAAAGGCGCTGATAAATTGCCCTGGTTAATGACGGGCACGATGCTGATTATGTTGCTGGCCAATCCGCTTTATTCTGCCTTGGTTTCACGTATGTCACGACGTCGGTTTATTCCTATCGTGACGCATTTTTTCTCGGCAAATTTGGGCATTTTTCTTTTGTTCTTTTGGCTCGCGCCTGAAGGTGGAAGCAGCACACTTGCGTATGCCTTTTATATCTGGCTAAGTGTATTTAATTTATTTGTCGTCTCTGTGTTTTGGAGTCTGATGACTGATGTCTTCAATGAAGATCAGGGCAAGCGGCTATTTGGCATGATCTCTATGGGGGGAACTTTTGGTGCGATTGTTGGAGCCGCCTGTACTGAAGCATTTAGTCGCGGCAGTTGGGGTTTTAAGGTAGAGCCTGCAGGTCTCATGTTGATCGCTTTCTTCGGGCTGCAAATTGCCGTGTTTTGTATGCAGCGTTTGGCATCGCATTTTACCTTGTCTGCAAGCGGTCAAGAAGCCAAAGAACCCGGACCCGATTTTATGCAGGGCGTCCGCTTGATTATGGGCTCACGTTATTTGCAAATGATTTGCGCATATATTTTGCTATATACCATCACCTCAACATTTTTGTATCTAAAACAAGCGGACATCGTTGCACTCACTTTCACCAACTCGACCGATCGTATCGCCGCCTTTGCCCGCATCGATTTATGGGGAAATGTCATCACCTTATTGTTACAGCTGTTTGTCACCAGTCGCTTACTACGCGGACTGGGTGTACCTGGGGTATTGCTGATACTGCCAGCAGTGACCGTCGTCGGTTTCGGTGCACTGGCGATTTGGCCGACCTTTGCGGCGCTCGCTATCGTGCAAGTGGCTCGTCGAGGATTGCATTACGCCGTGGATAGACCAGCGCGCGAAATCCTCTACATCTCCTTGGGACCTGAGGAGAAATATAAATCGAAAACATTCATAGACACCTTTGTTTATCGTGGCGGTGATGTGTTGGGTGTATGGGCTCCTGCCTTGCTGAGTTTTCTCGCGGTACCCGTGTCAGCGGCAGCGATAGGCACCGCATCGACATGGTTGGCTACTGGTGCGGTTCTGGGGAAATTGGTGAAACAAAAGAATCACACTAGTGCCACAGAAGACGCTTCATCGACCACGCCGGTAGCGGCTTATTCAGAAGCAGAGCAATGGGAAGTTAAATCGATCGTGATGCCAGAACGAATTTAATGCGCGCTCGTCTTTTTTAACTCATTTTCAAATTTCAACTACTTACCAACTATCTATCAACGGAGCTAATAATATGTCGCAAACTCGTCGTCAATTTCTAAAATGGAGCGCTGCCGCGGGCGTCGGTAGTCTCGCTGGCTTCAGCCAATTTTCGCATGCCCTAGCGGCGCCTGTCGCACCGAAGCGTATCTTGATTCTTGGTGGTACGGGATTCTTAGGTCCCGCAATTGTCGCTGCAGCCACAGCGCGCGGCCACACGCTGACTCTATTTAACCGTGGAAAAACACGACCTGGCCTTTTTCCTGAGATAGAAAAACGTCTGGGCGATCGCGATCCACTGAAAGGCGATGGGCTAAAATCCTTAGAGTCGGGTGAGTGGGATGCCGTGATCGATGACTCTGGATTTTATCCTCGTATCGTGAATGCCTCTGCGCAATTGCTTGCGCCTAGAGTCAAGCAATATATCTACATCTCCAGCATTAGTTGCTACCAAGAGCCTAGCCCTATGTACGGAGATGAAGATACACCCTTAGCTGTGCTGGCCGATCCAGCAGTTGAGAATATGGGCAAGAATGGCGCGAACTATGGGGGACTGAAGGCGGCGTGCGAACTTGCTGCTGAAAGCGCGGTTCCAGGTCGTACTACCATCGTAAGGCCGGGTTATATAGTCGGGCCTGATGATCCAACTGGACGCTTCACTTATTGGCCAGCACGTTTCGATAAAGGCGGAGAAATTGCGGTGCCAGGGGCACTCTCTGACCCGTTCCAAATCATTGATGTACGCGATCTGGCAGCGTGGTTGGTGATGGTGGTGGAGAACCAAACGATAGGTAAATTTAATGCCGTCGGTCCAGAACCAGCAATGACTTGGGGCACTGTCATCGAAGCCTGCCAAAAAGCCACCAAGGCGCCAAGTCAGATTACGTGGATACCGGGCGAATTCATGGCTAAAAATGAGAGCATAGAATTCCCGATCTGGGCACCGTATGTCGGCAACACAAAAGGATTTCATACTTGGAAAAATGCGCGTGCAGTAAAGGCAGGATTACGCTTCCGGCCGATTACCACCACCGTGTCAGAGACTTTACATTGGTATCAAGGTCAACTCAATGAAGAAAAAGGTCGGACAAGAATGGCCTTCACTGCCGAACAAGAAGCGACGATTCTAAAGTTGTGGAAAGAATCGAAAGCAGGTTAAACCCAGATTTTCCATTAGCTGCGTCTTCGACGCTATTTGAGCGCTGGCGGCGCATTTTCGGTCATTTTTTTCGTTCTTCGTTGCAAATAGCTAGCTATTTTTGCCTCATTCACGTAAAAACTGCCTCGAAAAGTGCATCCACCATCGTCTCAAATCCTAATGGAAATTCTGGGTTAAACACCGTTTCAAGGAAAGACTTGAATCAAGTCTGTCGTTCATCAATTATGGGAATTTTCATGAGTCAGTTTCACACTATTCGATCATATTTCAAGAAGAGTTTTGCAAACTATGCAAAGTCAACAATGGTGCTACCACGCACACTCTTGTGCGCCTCAGCATTTTTAATTGGCAATCTTGCTGTTCAAGACCTCGCGCAGGCCAATACTGGACTGCAGATTCCGCGAGCGGCAAAACCGCCTGTTTTGAGCGACTATATCAATGGCCTGCCGACCCAATACGGGGTTGAAGTCAAAGATTTTCGTCAATATAAGCCGGGCAATGGCATTCCTGCTTCTCAAGATACGAAGGCCTATCTTTCCTACGATGACACGCATTTTTATGCTGTTTTTGTCACCAAGGTCGATCCAAAATTGATTCGCGCCAACATGACCAAGCGCGAAAATATTATGGGGGACGATGAGATGGTGTTAGAGATCGACACCTTCCACGACAAGCAACGCGCCTTTGTCTTTCACATTAATCCGTATGGCATACAGTTTGATGGAAAGCGCACCGAGGGTGCCAACATCGACTTCAATTTTGATACGCAATGGGAGTCGGACGGACAAATCACGAAAGATGGTTTTGTCGGCATGATGGCGATTCCTTTTAAGAGCTTGCGTTTCAATTCCACTGATGTACAAACCTGGGGCATTGCCGTCGGTCGCATTGTCGGTGGCATCAATGAGTGGTCATTCTGGCCCAATATCAGTAATCAAAACGCCACTTTTGTCGGACAGATGGCGGACATGACGATTCCTGCCAAACTCACCCCTGGCCGTAATGTTCAAATTAACCCCTCCTTGTTCTTGGGTAACAAACGCTTACTGAATCATCAGTCGGCAAATTCACCTGTCTGGCAAGAGGAGAAAAAATCACGCCCTGGCCTGGATGCCAAGTGGGTCATCGGCGATGCGATCGCTGTTGATTTGACGATTAATCCTGATTTTAGTGAAGTTGAATCAGACGAACCGCAAGCCTTGGTGAATAAGCGTTACGAAACACTATTTCCAGAGAAGCGACCTTTCTTTTTAGAGAATGCGGGATTTTTCCAAACACCTCAACCCTTATTCTTCTCACGCCGCATCATTGAACCCAAGGCTGGCGCGAGACTGACAGGACGTGAAGGCGCATGGTCATTTGGTGGATTATTAATTGATGATACGGCGGCTGGGAAACTACTGCCGACCAGTCATCCAAGTTACGGCAATAGCGCGAACATTGCCGTAGCACGAGTGCAAAACGATTTTGCAAAAGGCTCCAACATCGGCGCCATTTTGACTGAGCGTCGCCTCGGCAATATCAGTAATTCGGTGATTGGCAGCGATCTGCGATATGCGCTGGATAAAAATTGGAGTCTCACCGCCCAGTTAGCGCATAGTGTGACTAAGGACGGCAACACCATCCAAAAGGATGCCAACTTAGGGCATGCCGAAATCAAACATACCGGACGCAATCTGAATTATTCGTTCAAATATGTCGATATCGGCGCTGACTTTGATCGTAGACTTGCCTTCCTGCCACGCACCGATGTGCGACAGATCACACAGAAAGCCAGCTATCTTTGGGATCAAGGCGCGTCACCGTATTTCCACCAAGTCGGTGGTGCATTCAACGCTATCGTTACGAAGGATCATGACAATAAGGTACAAGATTGGAGCGCTGAATCTGCTTTAATTCTAAAGACTAAATTTTCCACTGACATCAACATTGTGAATCTTAATTCCTATGAATACTACGCAGGAAAAGGATTCCAAAAAAATGGCAATGGCATTAGCGTGCTCTCGGAATATTTCGATTGGATGAGTGTTAACCTAATCGCTGGGTCTGATGACTTAATCAATTATTCTCCTGCAGCGGGTCAAGAGCCTGCAATCAGTACCGCTCGCGATGTTTCGCTCACTTTAGGGATAAAACCGCTTTCGCAATTGCGCATAGACCAAACGGTGCTATTTAATAATTTGCGTTCTAGATCGGTCATTGCCAATGAACCGCACGGCAGTAGCATTTATCGTGATTTGGTATTTCGCACGAAATTTGCCTATCAAGTTAATCGCTTCTTAGGACTACGGTTGGTGCTCGATTATCATAATTTGCAAGCGAATCCTTTGTTGAGCGCACTCAAATCGGGTAAGCAACTCAATCAAGATTTGCAATTAAGTTATATCGTCGGTCCCGGCACAACACTGTATGCGGGTTACGCCAATCGTCAAGAAAATATCGCTTTGATTGGCAATCCACAACGTGCCATTCATACCGATAAATTGGATTTAATGACTGGACGCAGTGTGTTTGTGAAATTGAATTATTTGTTCCAGTTGTAGCCGCATCATTCCCGCAGTTGAACCCGGATTTTTCATTAGGATTTGCGCTGAGGATGGATGCACTTTTCGAGACAGTTTTGATGCGAATGAAGCGCCAATGGCGAGCTAAGGACAATCAAAAAGTAACGAAGAGTAACAAAAATGACTCAAAAAATGCGCCATCAGCACGCAAATAGCACCGCAGGTGCGCCTAATGGAAAATCTGGGTTGAAGTGGGAATGATGTTTACAGCAAGCGGCGTCTACCCTCGTGCAAGCACTTCAATCAAAGAAAGGAAATGTACACGAATTACTGTAATGTTTTCGCTACCAATGTAAAGGTAAATACAGATCATGAAGCGAGCTAGGTTTTGGGGTAGCTGTGCATGAAATAGGAGCGAAGTGGTGAAACGTGTATACACCACCGACAGCGTTTGCAATGAATCAAGTCGGAAAGCCGGATGCGGGAAATCCGCACGTCCGGTTTGATGAACGGTGTAAGGAAACGGAGCAGCAGCCACCACACCTTACTTCGACTCTACTGATATGTAGAAAGTATGCTTACGCGCAGAGTGTGGAATTGAAGGAGTTGTTGAGTTTCTCATCATCCATTTTTATTGCATAAAAAAGTAGTTCGTCAATTATTTTCATCGATGATATCGCTATTGATAATCAATTGATCGAAACAAGACCACTGTGTTTAGCACAGACAAAACCCAATTTTTGCCGTTTATTCTCAATATCGACCATTCGGCACCTTTTTTTCTTTTCCCGATTGCTAAGCGAAATAATACGCTTACGCCAAATCATTCGGCAGCATGTCACTGAAAGGAAAAATCATGCGATACCTCACACTTTTAGCTTCAATCTCCCTCGCTTTTAGCGCTCAAATTGCTTTGGCTAGCGATGGCAGTGCAAGTAAGCAGAATCAAGTTCGTTACCAAGACAACTTCTATCAAGTGGCGAATGCCGACTGGCTCGCCAACACGGCAATTCCGCAAGATAAACCGTATGTGTTTGGTGCCGACTTGCCGGCAATTACCAATCAAAGAATACGCGCTATCGTTGACGAGCTTGTAAAGAAGCAGGTCAGTGGTAAACAACTCAATGCAACGGAGGTCAAAGTCGTACGCTACTTTCAAAGCTATTTAGATACGTCGACTATAGAAAAAATAGGTATTGCGCCGATGCAAATGATCTTAAGAAAGATCGATAGCTTATCAGACATGAGCGCGATAGCCCGCTGGCAAGGCGAACTACAAGGCAGAATGGAAACGCCGATTTTTGTGCCATTCGTGATGCCGGGTCTGCAAGATCCAAGTACCAATCGTGCTATGTTGTCCCAAGGCGGACTAGGTTTGCCGGATCGTGATTTCTACTTGAAAAAGGATGACGCGAAAAATGCCGCGATCATAAAGGGCTACCGCAATTATTTACAAACATTGGCGAGCCTAGCTGGCGAATCCGAGCCAGAAAAATTGGCCGATGCAGCCTTACGTGTAGAAACACAAATCGCGCTGGCGCAATGGGAACCTGCAATGAGTCGTGATCCTGGGCGCATTGCGAGTATGAATATCGCGCAATTACAAAAAGAGGCGCCCGATTTTGATTGGCAAGCGTTTTTGCAAGGTGCGCAATTGCTGAATCAAGACATATTGAGTAATCTGCAACCGGGTGCAGTCGCGGCGATTGCTAAACTTTATGCCAGTGTGCCATTGAGCGATTGGAAAGCCTATTTCAAATTACAAAGCCTGCACGAAGCAACACCCGTGTTACCGAAAGCATTTCGCGATGCCCGCTTTGCTTTTTTTGGTCAAACCTTAGACGGCATTCCGAAAGAAGCCGCACGTGAAGACAAAGCGATTAATGTATTGAATACGGCACTTGGTGAAGCACTCGGCCGTTTATATGTGGAACGCTATTTTCCTAGCGAGCAAAAAAAGCGTATGCAAGTGATGGTCGCCCATTTGCTAGCTGCCTATCGTGATGCAATACAAGACTTGCGTTGGATGTCAGCGGAGACAAAAAAGCATGCGCTCGATAAGATTAGTAAGTACGGTACTAAGATTGGCTACCCAGATGTTTGGCGCGATTACGCGACACTCGAACTCATCGCTGGCAATGCGCTAGAAAATCGACATCGCGCGGCGCAATTCAATTGGCTACAAAATGCTGCCAAGGCCGGCAAGAAAGCGGATAAGCGCGATTGGGATATGCTGCCACAAATGGTTAATGCGCAATACAATCCACTGCGCAATGACATCGAATTTCCAGCTGCACATTTGCAAGAGCCTTACTTCTCCATGCGTGCTGATGATGCGACGAATTATGGTGCTATTGGTGCCATGATAGGCCATGAAATTAGTCACGGATTTGACAATATGGGCAGTCAGTTTGATGGTGACGGTCACTTTCGAAACTGGTGGACAGAGGGTGATCGCGACACGTTTAACAAGATGGCGCAAGAATTGGTAAAACAATATAGCGCCTATGAGCTCTTACCTGGTCAGCATGTTGATGGTGAATTGACCTTGGCAGAAAATATGGCCGACCTCTCAGGATTGCGAATCGCTTTCCAAGCCTACAAGAAATCCTTACAGGGAAAACCATCGCCGGTGAAAAATGGATTCACTGGGGAGCAAAGATTTTTCCTCAGCTATGCACAGAGTCGTCGTAGTAAATTTAGACCAGAAGTCGCCACCCAATGGCTACGTACCGCTCCACATGCGCCGGACATCTTCCGCATCAATGGCGCTCTGATCAATGTCGATGGTTTTCACCAAGCGTTTAAAACCAAAGCAGGTGATGCGATGTACAAGCCTGAATCACAACGCGTGCGCATTTGGTAATGTCGAGGTAGTGAAGAAGGAGTTGGCAACTTGGTTCCCCTAGAATCAAGGGAAGCCAACTCCTAGACTGATTTCTGATGCGCGACTTCCCATGGTGTGTAAACATCGGTATAAGTCAAAACATGGCGGATACTTTCCAACATATCGATAGCGAAGAGCGCTCTCGAATAAGGCGAAATTTGTGACTGGAATTACTTCTGACGAGCTGGTAATACAACCATACGGACCGGAAGATGTTGAGTCCATTTTTATGGCGATGCCGCCTTGATGACAGGCGCGACCAAGCTACAAGGCGCTTATGACGGCAAGCCTGCTAACGCGCATCCAAAACTTTATCCGCACTCCCGGCTGGTCAAATTTGAGTGCGCGCCAACAGTTCAGGGTTTAGACGCAATTGGACACTCGACGCTAAGCGATTTAACTTATACCTGTCTTCCTGTGATTCCTCAACGAAGGCATTAATCTGTTTTCTTGATTTGCCAAAAGCAACAATTTCCTAGTATGTAATCGTAGAAAATTACGCTACAAAGTCCGAAATCTTATTGCGAAGCATGTCAATCCATTTTTGCCTGAATTCAGTAGTCTTCTGATCTTTAGATGACATCATGCTAGTGATGGAAATTGTGCCGCCAATTAAGGCTGCTGTTATCGCACCAACCGCTGGAGAAATCGAGGGTGATATTCCCATGCTTGTATCCTCAGCGGTTTAATCGAGTAAAGTTGATTAAGCAATGGTTTCACCGCACAATCGCATCATATCCAAAGCCAAGTATCCATGTGCAGGCACTAAAGCTGATAAATCCTAAGGCATATGCGACGCTGGCTTTTAAAAAGCTCGTCAGCTTTCTCGGTTCAAAAAATTGACCAATGGCCCAAGACATATAAATGAGAGTAACAACGCTAAAAACCGGCATGAATTTGAATCCCGTAGTGCCATTTAAGATCGCTCCGAGAGCGAAAAAAAGCATACCGATACCCATTGTAAAAGAAAGCAAAATCGAAATTTCAAAGAAATTTACATCATGCTTTCTAAAGAAAACTCTCAACCAGCACGCAATGAAAAATCCCATAATAATGTTGGCGTAACCGTAGTGACTATGCACCCACTGTGAAATCGCATCGTAGGCGGGCGTCGCACTGTCACTGATTTTGAAATATCCTTTTTCAACATGAAAGAAATGTTCCGCCAAGGTATAAATTAAGGATGTGACGATAATAAATATTATGGGCTTGACTAGCCGACTGCGATTTTCAGAAATGTACTCTCTGACGCATTTGCCGGGACGCAGTAATAACTCTTTGATTGTGAAAAAGAGACCCTTTTCAAAATGCAAGACGTGTTCGATCTCATGCAGAATAAAATGAGCGTCGATTCTTTTTAGCTGCTTTGCATTTCCGCATTGAGCACAGTAGTTGCCATGAATTTTACTCGTACAATTTTTACAGTTCATATTCAGTTACTTATAAAAAAATGAGCGGACTTGGCCGAAGTGGGGGAAGCGTTTTCGGGCGCGAGAGTGACATTCAGTAAGAGCCTCAACTTCAAGTGTGATGTATTTTCTATTTGCCATCAAAATAGTTTTGAGTATCCAGAAAATATGTTGCGCGCAAAGGAAGTGATTCAGTCTTTGCGTTGAACAGTAAATAAAAAGGGATCAAGTTTTGAAATAACGCATTGTCAGGAGCAATCTGTTATTTCAAAACTTGATCCCAATATCTGTCCGTAGGTATTGGTACCTTGCAAGCTCAGTTCTGTTGAATGCTTTTACTTTGAATTGATTTTCTTAATGATCTTAAATGGACGATACTCGCCAATTTTTGGATCAAAAATACTTTGGTTTTCAAATGAAAACTGTAAAGATTTTCCTTGTAAGGAAAGATATTGATTGGCCATATCGATGTTTGTTTCGATTGGGCTAGTCCAAAATAATTTGCTCGAATTACCATTTAATTCACGCACCACAAACGAAACAAAAAAATCTTTTTCTATTTTGATGACTTCACCAGAAATAACTTGGACGGAGTTGGCAGTTTTCTCCTTCTCAACTTGAGCATTTGCTAAAGCCATCATGGTAGTTGGACAAATTGGCGCCATTTTCATGCCAATTAATTTGCCTATTTTCTCTCCACTTTTATCAATCTCATTAAAATCCAAATTGAAGTCTTTCTTAAATTTCTTTTTGTCTTCGGCGTCTGCAGCGTTCAAAATGCAAAAACCTATTTCCATGGAGCGTGTTTTTTCATTGTTATTTTTGATACTTGCCTCTGAGCATTCACAAGCCCGCTTTGCAATTTTATCTACATATTCTTGGGCAAATGATTGAGAGCTAGCAGAACTTAACAAGATCAGGAAGAAGATTTTTTTTAACATGACGGTAACCCTAAAGAAAGAGAATAAATCCTAGCAGTAAATTGACAATTTGACCAATGGATTGTTTCGACCTCGTTGCAAATTCGAACCGAGGTTCTAACGATACATGCAGATATTGTGGGAGCAAGTCTTGCAACAGTGCATTTATGACGAAAATTTAGTCTTTCAAGACTTCGCCCCAGCTTTCTATTTTTTGTACGCCGTCAAAGCAGCGATTAGATGCAGAGCTCATTGTGAGCTCAATGAGAGCTAGATGGGTCAGTATCGTTTTTTACGATTAATGCTGAATCGTTTGTTGATGAATGTGGGAATGACTGAACTGATCCCGTCCTTTGCTATCAATTCTCAATTAGAAATGAAAGCATATTTTCACGCCTTAGTGATTGTATAATCCAAGATTTTTCATCAATGCCATTCGACTGGATCAGCGATGTATTTACCTACTTATCACGAAGAAAAAGATCTCGACGTACTGCATACGCTGATACAAACGCATCCATTGGGTACTTGGGTCAGCATGACCGATGGTGGCCTAGATGCCAATCACATTCCTTTTATTCTAGATAAATCACGTGGTGAATTGGGCGTATTGCGCGCCCATGTAGCGCGAGCAAATCCTATTTGGAAAATGCTGTCATCAGAGGTGCCCTCAATAGTCACTTTCCAAGGGCCGCAATCCTACATCACACCCAACTGGTACCCGAGCAAACAAATCGCTGGCAAGGTGGTACCGACCTGGAACTACACTGTCGTACACGCATATGGCACAGCGACGGCAATAGAAGATCAAGATTGGATACTGCAAATGGTCAGCGATCTTACCGATCGCAATGAAGCCTCAGCAGCACTCAATTCTGTGGGTGCGGCACCATGGAAAGTCGCTGATGCGCCAGAAGCATTCATACAGCGCTTATTAGGCGCGATTGTCGGGATAGAAATCCCAATCACAGCTATTAAAGGGCGGTGGAAATTAAGTCAGGACGAAGCAATGGAAGATAGGATAGGTACCGTCAAAGGCCTGCGCGAAGTTGGCACAACAGATTCAATTGCTTTATCAGATTTGGTGAATTCACGGATAGATCGCCAAGCTTTTGAGTAGCAATTAGATGTGGAATTAATTGAAAACTAGTTGAAAAATAATTGCGATGATTTCCTTCGCCAGAGCTGGGTATTCCCAGCTTTGGAGTAGAAAATCATACACGTTTTACTAGCGACAATTCGTTGAGGAGCAGACCACCGCGTGGCGGTCTACTTCCACTTTTTTAGTAATCCAGTTTTTCTTTTAAGAGAAATAAAACCAGTGCTTATGTCATTGCATAAAGGGTAGAAGAAAATTGCCACTACGAGGTTTGTTTGAGGCGAGCAGTTTTTAAGTAGTTACCCACAAAACTTTTTCCCGTTAGCCCAAAATCAGCAACTGCAAGAAAAATCATTTCCGTTTCACCAGAATTGATTGTTTGATGCATACACCAACGCGGAATAAAAACAAAATTACCAGATTGAACTTCAAATGTAAGGTCATCAATTTTTACGCGACCATTTCCTTGAATAAATATGAAAACTGTCTCATGCGCGTGTTTGTGATATTCATTTGACTTTCCAGCTGGTATTTTAACAATGCGTGGATCAAGAACTTCTAGAGGGAATGGTAAAGAACTCACACAAAAATCAATGTTCAATTTATCTGATTTATTCGCATATATTGGATTTAAGCGAGTGTCGTTCAGATAGGATAAATAATCCGTCGGTGACGTTGAGTGGGTTAACGATTCCTTTAGATTTATTTTGTTGGTTTGGACTTCTAATCGGCCGTATTGAATTTCAATCCAAAATTGGCCAATCAATTTTTTCAGACTATTTGGAACGAAAAAGTCGGACTCTTCAGATAAAAATGCATGAGATAAATTGCGTACTTCACTCAAGTTTTTATCGGATTGTAATGCGTAAAAATATAGTGCAGAACAAATTGGTGAGGTGGTCTCTATTTCATTAAAATCATCATTGTCGATTGCATTATTGAGGGCTGTAAATACGCCAATAACATTGCTATATTCGTCTTCAGAAAGGCTTTTTGCTTTCCAACTTTTCATAAATAGTTCAAACCGCATAAATTTTCGACTCGCTATCAATGTTTATCGCACGTAACATCATGTCATCCCAAAATGCAGCACGAAGATTTAACGCTTTCAACATACCTTTTCTTAAGTCATTTTCTGATCGTTTATCTTGTTTGGACATTTGATTGGCGATCTCAAGTAACACTAATCCATGCTCATCATCAACTTCAGTATGTAAGGGGAAAAAAACATATTGTTCAAGGGATAAGTCGGTATGGTTTTGTATCGCTTCAATAATGTATTTATATATGTGTTTTACGATAGTCTCTGTTCCTAAACCGATTGCGCCAACAGCTTCAGCTACGGAGCTGTTTTGAACCAAACTAAAGAAAGATTCACGCCAAATTTGAACTTCTATCCCTGGAGCGGTATTCTTATCAACCCCTACGCAATCTTGAAATCGGCGAAATAATTGGGGATGAGGAATGCCTTGCACCCATTCATCCTTGATACCTATTTGACGTAAAGCGATCAAATCTTCATAGTGTAAATGACCACTTTCTTCAGATAAATTACTAATCAAATGTTGACGATGTTCGGGATTCTCCATTCCTGAAATAACAGAGGTCAAATATCTGGGAAACCAAGCGCTGTAAAAACCATATTGCGAAGCAAAATCATAGATTACTCTATCCATTCGTTTAAATTTCCCATCGCGAAGTGCAATAAGATATGGGTGGTTTACTGCACGATGGTTCAGTGCTTCAATTTCAATTGATGTCATAAATTTTTGAAGGTGAATTATTAGAAAGCGCATCATATTCGACAAAACCTTAAGAATTGCTTAATAAAAATGAGGATGATTAAAAGTCAATAAACAATATTAATTAAGTCAAAATGGAAAAAAAAAAGGGGCGCCCATATGTCCCTACTAGTCAAGTTGGCGAACCAAGGACGCGTAAATTGTCGTGATAAGAATTTTCCGGTAAGGCATCACACATTGAGACAAAATGCAGTCCTGTCTTTTGCCACAATGTGTGCTTGCGTGAATCCACCAGTCACCGAAGTGGTTTTAGCGAAAATGGTGTCGCTGCTTTCGCCCTAGTAGTGCTGCGACTCCGGAAGTATTCCTCAGTTAGCACCAGGCGCTTCAACCAATGGCTGTTTGTGATTGTCCATCAAGTAGTGTGCACGGCAAATCGAATTGAGTTTTTGAGCGCAGCTTACCAATGGATGGAGAAAGCGCTGCTTATCGTCATCGTCGAGATGAATCGCAGCTCTAGTCCTACCGCGCGAAGTGAAGTGGCAATCTATTCTGATCTATTATGTACTTTAAAAGTGTCACGCAATATTTTAGTGCGATGGTGTTTAAAAAAGGTGCAAAGCTTGATTTTTCGCACCCTTATAAGGCGGAAATTTCCCTTCCATTTTTAAACTAGAATGCGTGTGTCGCATTTCTGCATGATGTGCAGGTAAGACCCAAAATACGTGTTTCAAAAATTGGCTGAACTGAGATTTTTGACGCTATAGTATTGGCATGACAGAACTTAAGACCACGACTAATTTGCCATCGCCACCCCAGCCTGATATGTCTTTCATTGCCAATAATGTGGCAGATTGTGAGGCCAGACTCAAGCTTGGTTTCACGCTAGATGAAGATGTAACCCGCTTAACCGAGCGCCAACATTTCGGCCCACTACGCGTTCAAAAACCACTCTATCCCGAAGATAAGAAAATTTGTCATGCCATTATTGTCCATCCTCCGGGGGGTATTTTGGGTGGCGATATTTTGCGTACACAAGTGCGCGTCGAGGAAGGCGCGCAGGCCTTGATCAGTACGCCTGGTGCGGCCAAATGGTATAAGGCGAATAGCAAAGTTTCGCAGCAAGTCTTGCGTTTGGAGGTGCGTGCAGGCGCCAGTTTGGAGTGGCTGCCGCAAGAGACAATTTTCTTCGGTTGCGCTGATGTCCTTCTCAAACAAGAGATAACCTTGGCGGGCGATGCAGCCTTCATTTTTTGCGATATTTTTTGCTTTGGCCGTACTGCTTCCAATGAACAATTTACGAGTGGTAAAGTTAAGCAAGCGACCACCGTTCATCGCGATGGAAAGCTAATTTGGATTGAACAAGGTCAGTTATCAGGCGGTAGTTCGGCGATGACAAGTCAAGTTGGATTGGCGCACGCCAGCGTGACCGCGAATCTACTCGCTATTGGTGGCTCCGTCGGCCAGCAGCATATCAATGCACTCAGAGAGGCCGCTGCTGCACAACTTTCTGCGGGCGAACAATTCGGTGCAACGCTGGTAAAAGGCGTGACGGTGGTGCGCTATCTTGGCAACTCCAGTGAACAGGCCAGACGCTTGATGCTATTGGCATGGCAGTTTCTTCGCCCGGTCGTCATCGGACACGATGCGATCTCCTTGCGCGTCTGGAATACCTAAAACCGATCCCCCAAAAATCTAAATGTTTTCTAACTGGCACAGGACTTGCTATTCAGTTGCTATTCAGTTGCTATTCAGTTGTTATTGAGCTGGTATGCAGTAGTGTAGCGAAAGTTTATTTTTCTAAACTCTCCCTGCGCGCTGCTTAATAAAACAAGATTATCTAGGCGAGTCCATGGAATTGACACCGCGTGAACGCGACAAATTATTAATTTTTACCGCTGGCTTGTTAGCAGAACGGCGCAAAGCGCGCGGCTTGAAACTCAATTGCCCGGAAGCGGTGGCGCTGATTTCCGCTGCGATCATGGAGGGCGCACGCGATGGCAAAACGGTTGCCGAGTTAATGTCTGAGGGCACCAAGATTTTGACGCGTGCCGATGTCATGTCGGGCATCGCTGAAATGATTCCTGATATCCAGGTTGAAGCCACTTTCCCCGATGGCACCAAACTGGTGACCGTGCACCATCCTATTCCATGAATTGCTCACGTAATTTCTCACTTAGTTGCTTACTTAATTCCTTACTTCAGGTGCATCTATGATCCCAGGCGAAATGCTGATCGAAGCCGGTGATATCGAATTGAATGTCGGACGTGTTGGCGTCATACTCAAAGTTGCGAATAGTGGTGACCGACCGATACAAGTCGGTTCCCATTTTCATTTTTTTGAAACCAATCCTGCCTTGCAATTCGACAGACAAGTTGCCTACGGTATGCGTCTTAATATCGCTGCTGGTACCGCTGTACGTTTTGAGCCGGGACAAACACGCACCTTAGAATTGATTGCACTCGCTGGCAAACGCCGCGTATTTGGATTTAATGGCTTGGTCATGGGAGATTTGGAATGAGTAAAATTTCCCGGCAGGCCTACGCGGAAATGTATGGCCCTACTAAAGGCGACCGAATTCGCCTAGCCGATACTGAGCTCTTCATTGAAGTCGAAGCGGATTATGCCTTTTATGGTGAAGAGGTGAAATTCGGCGGTGGTAAAGTCATCCGCGATGGCATGGGGCAATCGCAGGGATTGCATGATGAAGTGATGGACACCGTGATCACCAATGCCGTCATTCTCGATCATTGGGGCATCGTCAAAGCCGATATCGGCTTAAAAAACGGCTTGATCGCCGCCATTGGGAAAGCGGGCAATCCTGATATTCAATCCGGTGTCAGTATAGTGATAGGCGCGGCGACAGAAATCATTGCAGGGGAGGGCATGATTGTGACCGCCGGCGGCATCGATTCGCATATTCACTTTATTTGTCCACAGCAGATCGAAGAAGCGCTCATGAGCGGCGTGACCACCATGTTGGGCGGCGGCACGGGGCCGGCAGTTGGAACGGCGGCGACAACCTGTACACCAGGACCTTGGCACATCCATGCGATGTTGATGGCGGCAGATGCCTTTCCTATGAATCTCGGATTTCTAGGTAAAGGGAATGTGAGCTTGCCTGGACCTATCGAAGAGCAAATTAAGGCTGGTGCGATTGGTTTAAAGTTGCATGAAGATTGGGGCACTACCCCGGCCGCGATTGACAATTGTTTGTCGGTAGCGGAGCGGTACGATGTGCAGGTGGCGATACATAGCGATACCCTCAATGAAGCTGGATTTCTAGAACATACCTTAGCGGCTTTTAAGAATCGGACTATCCATACCTTCCACACCGAAGGAGCAGGGGGCGGCCATGCACCCGATATTATTGCTGCCGTGGGTGAAAGTAATGTCTTGCCTTCATCGACCAATCCAACACGCCCTTATACCGTTAATACTTTGGACGAACATCTCGATATGCTGATGGTGTGTCATCATCTCGATCCGGCTATCGTCGAAGATGTCGCGTTTGCTGAATCGCGCATCCGTCGCGAAACGATCGCTGCCGAAGATATCTTGCACGACCTTGGCGCGATTTCCATGATGTCTTCCGATTCGCAAGCCATGGGACGCGTCGGCGAGGTCATCATGCGCACGTGGCAAACGGCACATAAGATGAAGATGCAACGCGGCACTTTGGCGGAAGATAATTCGCGTCACGATAATTTTCGCGCGAAGCGTTATATCGCCAAGTACACCATTAACCCCGCTATTACCCACGGCATTTCACATGTGGTGGGGTCGATAGAAGTTGGAAAAATTGCTGATCTGGTGCTCTGGAAGCCGGCGTTCTTTGGCGTCAAACCAAGCATGATCTTAAAAGGTGGCATGATCACCGCAGCGCAAATGGGCGATCCCAATGCCTCCATTCCCACGCCGCAGCCGGTCTATTCCAGAATGATGTTTGGTGCTTTTGGTGGTGGCCTCAAAAAGTCTTTTACTTTTGTTTCGCAGGCAGCATTCGACGCTGGCATCGCAGAACAATTGCAACTGCAAAAAACCGTTATCGCTGTCAAGAATACGCGCAATATTCGCAAGTCCGACATGATTCATAACACTGCCACACCCAAAATGGAAGTTGATCCAGAAACTTATGAAGTCCGTGCAGATGGTGAATTGCTGACCTGTGAGCCTGCCAAAGTGTTACCGATGGCGCAGCGGTACTTTCTATTTTAATTAAACGTAAGTTCTCCATTCACGCCAACCACGCCAATCACATCAAATGCCATGCTTACCCTGAATACAAAAATCGATACACATCCAAGTTTAGAAATTGCGGCGCAATTGATATTGCCCTTTGAGTTAAGAGAAAAGAGTCGTTTGCGCGTTACCATGAGTAATGGCGAAGAAGTTGGCGTCTATACCGTGCGCGGCACAATCATGCGGGATGGCGATTTAATGCGAGGTGATGATGGCCGCGTGGTGCAAATTATCGCAGCACCGGAGCCAACATATCGTGTTGAGTGCGCCAATCCCTTCGCTTTGTTGCGTTGTGCATTTCATCTTGGTAACCGCCACACGCAGGCGCAAGTTGGCGATGGTTTTTTACGCATACGTCAAGACGCCGTACTGAAAGACATGTTACAAGGATTGGGAGCCAGTGTCATCGAAGAGCTAGCAAGCTTTGAACCGGAATCTGGCGCGTATGGCGGTGGGCATCATCATGCTGGCGAATCGCATCCCCACCATCCTTTAGCCCCCATTCCCTTGCGTCAACGTATCCATCGCCCATCAGACCTACAAGTGCAAGAAGCCCAATAAGCGATGCAAACTGCAGCCTTACTTCATTTGTTGCAATTGGCAAGCCCATCCTTGCCGATCGGCGCCTATAGCTATTCGCAAGGCCTAGAAGCTGCGATAGAACGCGGCACAGTCACGAACGAAGCAAGCGCACGTATTTGGATCGTCAGTAATCTGCAAGAAGTTGTCGCCTATTTTGAAGCGCCGATTTTATGGCGTTTGATGCAGGCATTTGCACAGCGCGATTTTTCTGCAGTGAGCAAATGGACCAATATTTTTCTAGCTGGACGTGATACCGCAGAGTTTCGCGCAGAGACGATACAGATGGGCTATTCATTGGGCAAGCTAATCGCCGAATTAAAGATCGCGGATGCTGATTTGCTAGCAGGGATGCAGTCGCACACCGATTTGCCTTTCCCCACTGCCTTGTCGTGTGCTGCGGTCGCTTTGAATATACCGTCAGAGGCGGTGATCCAAGCCAGCCTTTTTTCTTGGGCAGAAAATCAGGTGTTGGTGTGTGTTAAATCTGTGCCCTTAGGTCAAGTGTCAGGGCAGCGGTTGTTACTGTCTTTGCGTGATGAGATTGAACATGCAGCGGCCTTGGCAATGCGCTTGGAGGACGACGATTTGTCGAACTGGGCGCCAGGTTTGTCGTTGTTGTCGATGCAGCATGAAGTGCAATTTCATCGGCTGTATCGATCTTAGGATGATGTGTCTGACCGACGTTACGTCACTTTAAGTTAGTAGAGGTTTTTGAAAGATATCAACATGAACAATTCGTCGCAACAAACAGAAAGCAATGCAGGCCAAGATGCCACAGTAACTCTGAATTCAGCGCTGAATTCAATGCCTACCAAACACGAGAAAGAACCACTGCGCGTAGGTATCGGCGGGCCAGTCGGCTCTGGCAAAACGGCATTATGTGAAGTCTTGTGTAAACGCATGCGTGACCATTACGATATGGCGGTGATCACCAATGATATTTACACCAAAGAAGACATGGAGATCTTATTGCGTGCCAACGCTTTGCCGGCAGAACGCTTGATGGGTGTGGAGACAGGTGGGTGTCCGCACACAGCTATTCGTGAAGATGCCTCCATTAACTTAGAGGCGATCGCTCGCATGTCGGCAGATTTTCCCAATCTGGATTTGATCTTGCTTGAGTCTGGCGGGGATAACTTAGCTGCGACTTTTAGCCCGGAATTGTCTGATCTCACCATTTATGTGATTGATGTTGCCGGTGGCGAAAAAATTCCGCGTAAAGGCGGGCCAGGCATTACGCGTTCCGATTTGCTGATCATTAATAAGATCGATCTCGCGCCGTATGTCGGTGCCGATCTCGACGTCATGGCGAACGATGCAAAACGCATGCGTGGCGCACGACCCTTTGTGATGACCAATTTACGAAGTGGGGATGGTGTTGAGGAGGTCATAGAATTCATTCGCGTACAAGGCCTTCTGGATAAATCTTAGTCAGGGAATATTGAAGATTTTCGTTTTAGATGATGTTAGCGATTGCTAACTATTTGAACTTTTTTGCAGGAGAATGACATGCAGCAATTTGGAAGTAAGACGGTCGCGTTTCTAATTTTTTTATTGGGCGTTGTTCTCATGCTCAGCTTTCCATCAATGGCAGTAGCACATGATGGCGTAGCCCACACACATACTGGTCTTGTCTCAGGATTTCTCCATCCTTTAACCGGTTTTGATCATCTCTTGATGTTAGTCGCTATTGGTTTTTGGTTGCGCCAAAAAATGAATCGCAACGCGACTAGCTTAGCCCTAATGTTTTTGTGCGCGATACAAGTGGGCGCAGTGTTGGCGTTAAATGGTTTTATTACGACTGACGTAGAAATGGAAATTGCATTGAGTTTGGCAATTACTGGCGCGTTACTGGCTTTTGCCATTCAATTGCATCGTGCAATCGCGCTGGCCTTACTCGCCGCATTTGGCATCGTTCATGGCATGGCGCACGGCTTAGAATTACCGCAAGATGCATCTGCCTATCTTTATCAGATCGGTTTACTTGGTTCTAGTGCTTTAATATTGGGATTAGGTTCATTACTTGCGGCAACAGTGAAAGCCCATCAAGGAGTGGCAAAAAGCTTGGGTTTCATCGTTGCGGCCAGTGCTTGCGCAATGTTCGGCTTAGGTGCTTAGATATTTCTTTGGAGTTGGTGGTGCGCTAGCTTGCTCTAGCCTGGCAAGACTTTACCGATTTTTTACTAAGCTTTACGCCGAATGGTTCTCTCAAAACGTGTCATATCAAGACTTGATCCCGTCTTTTAAGTCCTCTTTTGAATAATAGTGACAAGCCCTCTACAAACGCTTTTTGAACCTTTGGTAATAATAAATTGCCCCTCCAAAGGCAAATGGACTTGCGAGTAAACACTGCAAACCCAGCTTAATGGATTCACTTCTGCTGGGATCAAGTTTTATCGAACCAAACAGTCCCATGAGTCCTACTATCAGAAACAGAATTGAAAATAGCAAAAACACTAGAGCCCAAAATGCCTGGACAAAAGCACCGGCACCTACGGGCCTATATGTGGCAGGAAAAGACTTCTGGTTCGTCTCATTTGTGCTCGCTTCAACTAAGCCTTCTGCCACATTCATGGCCTTTTTTAAGGTATCTTCCCATTCACCTGGCCTTACTTTCTTACTAGGACGGGCCAAATAGACATGTTGCTTGTCCGCCGAAACCTGAAAATCTAAAAGCGGCTGGGAAATGCGTGGCTGAGTGAATTTTTTTTGATGCGCAACAATAAAAAACGTAGAAATCGCGGTACTTTGATCGTCAGCTAAAAGTCCAAATGCGTCATGCCGCATGTCGATAATGATAAAGGTATAGCCCCCTCTCTCTCCTTCAATGATCGAAAGAGGCATGCAGTATTCCAGATCCAATAAATCCCAGAGCGGCGCTGCAAATTTTTTGAGATAGTCCCTAGAAGGCGTAATCGTAGTTGCCATATTACTTTTTCATAAAATCTTGAAGATCTTTTTCATCTTTGCCGGTTTTTTTGGTTTGAAAGTAGGCAAGAGGAAAAGAGATAAGCGCTAGGAGAATTACGAAGATCGATGGTTTGCCGTACCCAAGGAGGAAAACGCCAAATGCTACGAGTAAAAGGCATGCACGAGTACTGGGATCTTTGATGAAACGGAAGGTCAAACCAAAAACCGCAGCTGCAATGCCAAGCGCAACACAGAATACAAAGGGCATGATGATCCAAACAACCATGATTCCAACACCATTTTTCAAATTCGGGTCACTATGATACAGGTGCTCCGAAGCCCAAATTGCATATAAAAGTGCGGCTACAAAAACCCAGGCATACCAAAATGGCTCATTATTTATCTTCATGAATTTCTCACCAATTGACTGAATAAATGAATACGGTGCTTTCGACATAAAATTACGATGATCTCGGTAATTATAAAGGTAGGAAGGCCGCATCAAGATTTTTTACGAGGAAGAACGATATGGCACAATAAAATTTGAAAGATCGTTTCCAACAAATAGTTAAATACACTGCAAGAAGTGCGTGGTCAAGTGTTGATATGCAACATTGCTGATTCCCAGAAACAATTCGGCTCACAGTTGAGTATGGCAAATCTAAAAGCTGACTGATCTCGGCCATTGCCCGGTCGCTATTTGCTATGGCGTCAACAATCAGATCGGCGATGCCCAACAGTTTTCTTTAAACTCAAGAAAGGCGATGTCGCGAAGATTGGAAAACGCTGTCCATTCGAGCATCTTCCACTAGACTTGGGTCTATTTATCATTCGGAAAATCAATAGCCCCAAATGTCAGCCGTCGGAAAATGGCATCAACTTCTTCGGCTGAATATTCTTTCGGTTCATCCACCCACCACGTTAACACCGACATGATAGCGCCAACAATGAATTGAATCATGACCGTGGGCGGAACGTTTTGTGCACTTTGAAAAAATTTGATGGCACTCAAATCCTCCTTTACCAAGTCTGTCAGCACCTTGCTAAGCCGATTGGTAACCACAGCGCCCGCATGCTTGCCGACCATGGCACGATAAACGTTTTTGTAGCCATGAGCGTGATCAAATAATGCACTGCTAAACGCAAACCGTACTGCCGCCTTTCCAACTTGTGTTCTACCCAATTTTTGATTCGCTAACAAAACTTTACCAAGGTCATCTAAGCCTCCCTGAAGTAGATGTTCTTTGCTTAGGTAGTGTGTATAAAAAGTAGACCGGCCCACGTTGGCCCTATCGATGATGTCTTTGACAGTTATTGCATCGTAGCCCTTCTCAAGAATCAGGGAAATCAACGCTTGATGCAGGGAATCCAAAGTTTTTTGTACGCGCCGGTCAATCATAATAATTCGCTCTTTTTTTTTTCTGGTCATTGATAGGGGGAATGTTCAGTAACGTACTTTGCAGTTCGTTTGTAGATTGACGTCTGGTGACGGCCAAGTCAAGATAATGAACATGGTGTTCAGTATATTACCAAATTTTAGCTGCCTTAAACTTTACAAAGGTTCTACATGAAACGTCTCGCTCTCTTGGCTGTTGTCAGTTTGTCTTTCTCCGTCGATGTTGGCGCTACTAATACCACGCAGGCGGCGTCATATGCTGGACAGGAATCGCGTGAAATAAAAGCCTTGTCGGCCGAAGATGTACAGGCCTATTTATCCGGCAAAGGCATGGGTTTGGCCAAAGCCGCGGAGCTCAATGGGTATCCTGGCCCCTCCCATGTTCTAGCACTCTCTTCGCAGTTAAATCTTACTGCTGAGCAGAAAAAATTGACGGCTGCACAGTTTGCCGCAATGGAAGAAAGCGCGGTCACTTATGGTCGACCCTTGGTTGAGGAGGAGCGACGCTTGGATCAAATGTTCGCCAGCAAAACGATCACACCCGAATTACTGTCAGCTTCTCTCGAACGTATTGGACAATTGCAAGCAAAGATTCGTGCCGCTCATCTTGCTGCACATCTAGTTCAATTGCGCATAATGACAAGTGATCAAGTTGCGCTTTATATGCGATTGCGTGGCTATACAAAGGACCAAGAGGCGATTGAGCAAAAGCACCATCAACACACCATCAACACAGCAGCACTAAACAAACCTTAAATAATGAAGTTTTGATACGCTCGCCGACGTCCAGCGTCCTGAGTAAGTTTTTTGATCATCTGCGCTACGCTGCTATTCTAAGGAAACATTAAATTGACACACGCCCATTTTTTTCTCATTCCGACAATTTTCTTTCTCGGATTTTTCCTAGGCGGATTTCTAACTCAAAGGAATCAGCAACGCAAAGTAATCGAACAAGAGCCAGAAGTTACGTCTATCAGTGGCTCGATCTTGTTAAATTCGTGGCCAAACTCAGGAAAAACATTAGCACTTTCTTTTGCCTTAGTTCTCTTTGTATTTGTGGCTACCCATATGTTTGCTTTTTTTGGCGGATCCAAGGTACTTGACCTGGCCTTAAACGGCGCCCCGATATTCGATAAACTGCCATCTTTCTCAAGTACAGAAGTGGCTGATCGTCTAAGTGGCATGGGCGAGATTGGACGTGCCATGTATCAACGCTTTACCTATACGGCAGATCTGGCATTCCCAATGAGCCTCCTTGCATTCTTATTTTGTCTAACAAGATTTGTTGCAGCACGTAGTTCCTTAAAAAAGATGCCGCGCAAAATACTGTTGCTACTTCCATTCATGTGGATCGCGAGTGACATACTTGAAAATGCCATCGTGTTTACCCTCATTGCACAGTTTCCGACCACCAATGGCCATTTGGCCGGCCTTCTGGGTTTTGTGACGGTGTTCAAGTTTGGCTTGCTGCTACTCACTGTCGTAGCCGCGTCCGTCGTGAGCGTCATGTATCAAAGAAGAAGATCTTAGAACGGTCTCAAGACCCTCAATACTGCACAGCGAATTTTTCTGTGGGTGATCCGAGAATTGGAAGGATCAGGGTCAGCATCGGTTTAATTCGATACTGACTCTATAGCTTTTCTACGTGACGTAATCAGGTTTGTATTCAACCGCATCGTCTTGTACATAAGGCGTTTTTAGATAGCCTAGTTGGCGTGCATTTTCTATTGCTCCGGTGAGGGCTTGTCGCATCACTTTCTCGAGCGCTGCGGTATCGGGTAGTTTTGCTGCGATTGGGTCATCTACTGATTTTTGATGCTGTTCCATAGCGCTTCCTTATCGATTTTTAATTCCCCACTTTCTGCTTCAACCGCGATTTTTTCATGATCGATGACGGCGTTGTCGAACACGCTCCATTTGTCGGCAATTGGCAAAACAAATCATGAAAATTTTGCATACTACGCGCATAACGTCGCGCACTCACATCTGGTGGAATAGTATGCCCGCTCATTTTTACTCGTAAGGCGACACGTTCTTGCGTGAGTGAGATACTATTTAGCCATACATAACAGAGATTGATACGATAGCCCTGTGCCTTGAGATTTTTCAAGAAACGCAGGAAAGGTGCAGCTAGGCAAAGTCGATTCAAATGCCAAGCTACGACCAGATTCTGCCAACTCATCTAGCCGACGCAACATAATTCATTCAGCCTAGTTGAAGAAAATTCAGGCCGCACCTGCAGGATTAAGTCCCGATAGACCGCCCGCGATTTGATCTGCATTCACAAAATCGGACACCGCTAAATAATCACGCAAAACCAAAAGCGCGATGGTCGATTTACCTGCACGATTTAGGCCTCCGATGACGAGGACGTGGGGTTGTGGCATGGTGTGTTTAAATGTGGTTTAGTCTGTGAAATGAAAAGTGTTTTTGCTTGCTTTAAAAATTATTTTGATTCTCGTATTGTTTCTGAACAACTCCATACGGCGCAATACGGCGCAATACGCTTCGCTATTGACCCCTTACGAATAGATCGCGCTTTACCGAGTCGATGCAGGAGGGCAGCCGGTGGCTGCTCTCTACTTTAGCCGAGCTTTTT
>CAUPNA010000038.1:0-29485 GCA_963512475.1 uncultured Undibacterium sp. | reverse complement strand
CAGAAGAACTGGATGCAATGCGCGTGATGGGAATTCCTATCGGTTTTCGACTCATCATGCCAAAAGTTATTGCACTCGCCTTCACCATGCCGATGATCGTGATCTGGACTGACATCATGGCACTCATCGGTGGTGCGATCTCTGCCCAAGTCATATTGGATATGTCGCCGGGATTTTTCTTTCACAAATTGCCCGATGCTGTCAGCTTGGCAAATTATTGGATAGGCTTGGGTAAAGGGGTAGTGTTCGGTATCTTGATCGCACTAATTTCCTGTCATTATGGTTTGCGAATTAAACCGAACACGGAAAGCTTAGGACAAGGCACGACTAGTTCTGTGGTGGTTTCGATCACTAGTGTGATTATTGCCGATGCAATTTTTGCAGTCATTTTCAGTAATGTCGCTTATTAGATTCGACCAAGATCATGACCTCGCCTACGCCTCCCAACTCTCACGCAAACACTACCGCTAACGAAATCATCATCGACATCGCGCATCTGCGCACTCAATTTGGACGCACCGTAATTCATCAAGACTTGAATCTGCAAATCCTGCGTGGTGAAATTTTCTCTATCGTGGGCGGTTCAGGCTCGGGCAAAACCGTACTAATGCGTCAAATGCTTGGCTTAGAAACACCCAAACGTGGCGTAGTTAAAGTATTTGGCGAAGATATTCACGGTCCCGAAAAAGAGCATCTGCCACATTTGCGCCGTCGTTCTGGCATGTTATTTCAACATGGCGCTTTATACTCTGCCCTTAACGTGATTGAAAACGTCGCTCAGCCATTACGCGAGTTAGGTGTTTTGCCAGAATCTCTCATCATGGATATCGCCTATCTCAAACTGCACATGTCAGGCATAGGTTTCGAACATGCAAAAAAAATGCCCTCCGATTTATCTGGCGGCATGATTAAGCGCATTGCTCTGGCGCGCGCAATCGCGCTAGATCCTGAACTATTATTTTTGGATGAGCCGACCGCCGGCTTGGACCCCGATAGTTCGGACAGTTTTGTCAGCCTGATCCAATCATTACATCAATCATTACGTTTAACGGTGGTGATGGTGACGCACGATCTCGATACGCTGTTCGCCCTGTCATCCCGAATAGGCGTAATCGCTGACAAAAAAATGATCGCCGTCGGCAACGCACAAGAGGTGGTACAAGTACCACATCCGTTTATTCAAACTTATTTCCGTGGCGGACGCGGTTTACGCGCGATGGAAGTGTTGCAACCAAGTGCGTCACAATTAGCAGAAAATACGCCCAATACAGCTGACTCAAACACCGGAGTTCTTTATGGAAAGTAAATCTCACGCCCTGATCGCTGGCGTGTTTGCGATAGGTTTAGCCATACTGGCAGGCCTCCTAGCACTTTGGTTAGGTAAAGATGAAATCCGACGTACGCCATACACGATTGCCACGCCATTGAAAGTATCGGGTCTGAATATTCAGGCCGCTGTACGCTACAAAGGTATCAAGGTCGGCAAAGTCACTGACATTGATTTTGATACGAAAGTGCCTGGACAATTGCTATTAAACTTAGACATCGTGTCAGACACGCCGATTACACAATCCACTTACGCCACCTTGGGTTATCAAGGCGTTACCGGCATCGCCTACATCGAATTAGATGATGATGGCAGTAAACCTGCAGCGATAACAAAAGACGCCAGACTAGGTTTACTGATACCGCTGCGTCCCGGACTACTGCAAGAAGTCGAAAAACACGGTCTCGCGATCTTGGGGCAAACCGAGGAATTAAGTAAGCGGTTAAATACTTTATTAGATCCCAATAATCAAAAATCACTAATTAATGCAGTCAATCAAATCGGTCGCACCGCCGCCGCATGGGAAACTCTGCCCGCCAAACTTGATCCTGTCTTAACTGCATTACCCCAAACCATACAACAGGCACGGGACAGCGCACTGGCATTCAAACAATTCTCCGACAATGCCAAAGCCACCAGCACTAATCTGAATAATCTAATCAATAATTTGCAAGCCGAAGATGGCAGCATCAACCGGCTCGGCAAAAACGTAGAAAATTTAAGCAGCAGTCTGCAATATGAAACTTTGCCAGCGATTAATGGTTTGTTACAAGATGCACGCGGCACTTTGCGCGGCATCAATCGTAGTACCGACAATTTTAACGAACGTCCACAAAGCTTATTGTTTGGTGCAAAACCGGTTGTACCGGGACCAGGTGAGTCTGGCTTTAGTGACCCAAGTAAAAATAAATAACCGAAATCATAGCAACCATCACCACCTATTATTAATCAGGATGATCCCATGATGATTCGATCTGCTTTATCCAGCACACGCCCATTTAGTCGTTACTTAACTATCCTCTTCAGTGTGCCACTGCTAATGTTATTTAGCGCATGTGCCAGTACAGAGGTACAACGTAGCTACGACTTTGGTAGCAATAACACGGCCCCCATCAGCAGCCAGCTTGCGACTCTAAAACTCAATCTCGCTGAAATACAAGTGCCAGTCAATCTAGAAGGCTCGGCCATGTTGTACCGTCTGATATACGATAATCCACAAGAATTGCGGGCTTATGCCAATAGTCGTTGGAGCATGCCCCCCGCGCAATTACTCAAACAAAAAATTATTGCGCGTATCAATCAGGAAGGCGGTGCTGTCACTGCTGGTGCCGACGGGGCGGCTGGTTTGCCCATACTGAGAATTGACTTGGAAGAGTTTTCCCAACACTTTTCAACACCGGGAAATAGCCAAGTTCAATTACGCTGGCGCGCGAGTTTAATCAACAACAAACGACTCTTGGCACAAAAAGTCTTTAGCGCGCAATCAAACAGCGGCAGTGCCGATGCAGCAGGCGGCGCACGCGCCATGCCGCTGGCAAGTGATCAAGCCACTACGGAGCTAATTGTTTGGTTACAGACTCAATTGAAATAGCCAATCCGGCCTTACCCAACTCCTCCCAAGAACACGTTAATTTCTTGGGATGACAATTTATCTGACTGATGTTACTTCGAATAAATCACATAGTGCCTGCTAAAGACCTCACTGCCTCCCCCTTATCTCGCGCCTGCCTAGTCGCCTATGCCGTCTTGATCGTTTACGCCAGTCTGTATCCATTTTCTGGCTGGCAGTTTGAAAACATTGCTGCATTTGGCGCACAGATTTCTCAATGGCCGCGTTATTGGTCGCAATTCGATGCGGTAGTTAATGTGATTGGCTACATGCCCTTGGGTATCTTGATCGTATTTTCACTTTACCCAAGAATCTCGCGCCGCTGGTCAGTTATCATCGCTTGTGCGGGTGGCTGCGCAATGAGTTTGTTGATGGAAAGCGTGCAGTATTTTCTGCCTACACGCGTCACTTCAGTTTTAGATCTCATCACGAATGCCGGCGGCTGTGCGCTCGGCGCCGTGCTAGGTGGATTACTGCTTCCTATTATTTTAGAAAATGGCAGGCTGCATCAACTCAGAACCCGTTGGTTGCACATGGACTCCACAAAGGAGTTAGTGATCCTAGGGCTATGGCCATTAGCACAAATTTTTCCCCATGCCTTCCTATTTGGCCATGGTCAAATTCTGCCCATCATTTCTTTGTGGTGCGAAGAATACTTAGATGTCAGTATCGATCTGAGTGCGGTCTTGCGTAACGACATAGAGCTTAACGCTGAGATGTACCTGTTGTCCGAAACGATTATCACCGCATGTGGTTGCAGTGGTGCCATTTTAATTTGTCTATCGCTACTCAATCGTCGTGCACCGAAATTTGCGCTAGCTTGTTTATTATTGATCGCAAGCTTAGCGATCCGAGCGCTATCCAGCGCCTTAATGTTTCAACCTGAAAATGCATTTTTATGGCTAACGCCAGGCGCGCAAGGCGGCATTTTGATCAGCGCAATTATGCTGTATGGCTTTTCATTTGCCCCCAATCACGCACAACGACGTCTGGCGATTCTATTACTGAGCCTAAGTTTATTAATGGTGAATCTCATCCCCAGCAATCCTTATTTTTTACACACATTGCAAACCATGGTGCAAGGAAAAATGCTGAATTTTTATGGCGCAGCGCAGTTTTTATCCGTGGTCTGGCCATTTATCGCGCTGTGGTATCTATTGCAATCAAAACCAAATATCGTTACCAAGTAATTATTTAACTAAAACTTTCTATGACAAACACTCGCCTGACACTCAGCCAAAGTTTTCTGGCCTTTGTACATTCAGAAAAAGCCAGTGGCGTCTTCCTGATACTTTGCACTGCCCTGTCTCTCACTCTCAGCAACTCCGCGTTCAGTAACGATTATTTACAAATCTGGCAAACCCAAATCGCCGGCCTAAGTATAGAGCTGTGGATCAACGATGCCCTGATGGCAATCTTTTTTCTACTGATCGGACTTGAGCTAGAGCGAGAACTGTACAGTGGTGAACTATCAAATTTTAAGAATGCCTTATTGCCTATCGCCGCCGCCTTAGGGGGAACGATCGTACCGGCACTGATACATTTCGCGATGAACCACGGAACCGCGACGCAAGCTGGCATCGGCATCCCAATGGCAACTGACATCGCTTTCGCTCTTGGTGCGTTGGCGCTATTGGGCTCGCGCGTCCCTAGCGCATTGAAAGTATTTGTCGTTGCTTTCGCGGTGATTGACGATCTATGCGCCATTATCATCATCGCGTTGTTTTATACCGCGCAAGTCAAACTGCACTATTTGGCAGGCGCGATTGCGATCTGGCTGGGCTTAATCGTTTTAAATCGCCGCTTTCGGGTAATGACTTTATTTCCTTACTTAATTGGTGGTGCTGCAATGTGGCTATGCATGTTGCTGTCGGGAGTACACGCTACGATCGCTGGTGTCATGTTGGCGTTTGCAATTCCTTATTCGGCTAAAGCGGACGATCAGACTTCCCCCTCACATCGACTAGAACATAGCCTGCATAAACCCGTGGCTTTCCTTATTTTGCCGATATTTGCGTTGGCGAATACCGCGATTATGATTCCTGCAGACTGGATGCACAGTTTTAGCAGTAACAATAGCTTGGGCATCATCGCGGGTCTTGCATTAGGCAAACCCTTGGGCGTGAGCTTATTCTGCCTGGCAGCAGTGGCTTTAGGCATCTGCCGCCTGCCTGCAGAACTGAGCTGGCGCCATATCATTGGTGCCGGCATTTTGGGTGGTATTGGTTTTACCATGTCTATTTTTATCACCAATCTTGCTTTCAGCGGGCAGCATGAAGTTATCAACGCCTCAAAAATGGCGATATTGGCAGCTTCATTGTTGGCGGGTATCGCTGGATTCTTATATCTGTATGGTGCTAAACCAGTTTCCACAGAATCCACATAAGTCCACCTGGGCCCAACTGAGCCCAACTGAGCCCACATAAGCGGACTACTTCCCTTCTGCAACCGCATCCAGTGCTTGCTTTTGTGCCGCAGCTGCGGCCTCTGCGTCTTTTGCGACTCGCTTGGCTTTTTCCAATTGCTGGCGTTGGTCTTCGATGACTTGTATGGTCGGTTTGGAGGCCATACTATTAGCAGTGCTGTCGGGCGCAGCGGACTGATTCGATTGGCCGCAAGCACCTAAAACCAGTGCGCAGCTCAGCCACAACAAATACTTTGGTTTTAACATCTGTACTTTTCCTTTCCGATTTAAAACCATTTGGGCGATAGATTATTTCAGAACAGCCAAGCTATTGTGATCGATTATAAGAATTTCTCTTATCACCAGAGAAAACACGCCAATCGTTGTATCATAGCGCCTTCAGTTCTTCCCTTATAGTTTTTTCGAAACTTCCCATGTCTGACAATCTCTATTTCAAAAAACACGTGTTCTTTTGTATGAATGAACGCGATGACGGTCGCCCATGCTGTGCCGAGCGCGGTGCACAAGCCGCACAAGAACATGCAAAACGCCGTATCAAGCAGCTAGATCAAAATGGTGCAGGCAAAATTCGTATCAATAAAGCTGCCTGCCTTGATCGTTGCGATCAAGGCCCAGTGCTGGTGGTCTACCCGCAAGGCACTTGGTACACCTATATTGATCAGAGCGATATCGACGAAATTATCGAAGTCGACTTGATAGGTGGCGGTGTGGTTGAACGTCTCAAAATTTAGAAACAAGCGTTTAAGAAACTAAGCCTTTATGAATATCCATACCGAACAGTTTTTAATTCCAGGTGATGCCGGTCAGATCGAATGCGCCGTCAATCATCCCGACCCTGAACTGTTTAGCACTCCCATTGGTCTCGCTTTAGTCGCCCATCCTCATCCTTTGTTTGGTGGCACGATGGAAAACAAAGTTGCGCAAACTTTAGCGCGTACTTTTGTCTCACTCGGCTATGTCACCGTGCGCATGAACTTTCGCGGTGTCGGCAAATCCGAAGGCGTGCACGATGCGGGCATAGGCGAAACCGACGACATGGAAGCGCTGTTACAACATATGCACCAGCGCTACCCCGATTTGCCATTAGTGCTCAGCGGATTTTCCTTCGGTACGTTCGTGCAATCACGGTTACATCAACGTTTAACAGCGGCTGGTATTCCTGTTCAACGTTTAGTCTTAGTTGGTGCCGCAGCAGGCAAATGGGAGATGCCGGATATTCCCGCCGACACCATTTTAATTCACGGCGAGTTGGACGATACCATTCCTTTACAAGCGGTGTTTGAGTGGCTCAGACCGCAAGACATTCCCGTCGTGGTGATTCCAGGTGCCGATCATTTTTTCCACCGCCGTTTGCCACATATTAAAAAGATCATCAGTGATCTGTGGCACTAGATTTACGGCGCAGAGCTTGTGCCACTAAATTAGCTATATCCCGTTTTTAGTTTCATAATTTTTGCATTCACGTTTTACTTTACGCCTTATTTTAAGCCTTATTTTAAGCAACAAATATAATGAAAAAATCACTTTCTTCCCTGTTGGCATCCGTTCTGCTTGCTACGCTTGCTTTGACCCAAATTTCAGTCGCCTATGCTCAAAATCTGCCTAAACCGCTGATCGAGGCAAAATCCTGGATTCTTTTAGATGCAACCAGCAATCAGGTTATCAATTCAGATAATGCAACTTTGCAAATCGAACCAGCTTCGCTGACTAAGATCATGACTGCCTATCTGGTGTTCAATGCGCTCAAAGAAAAGCGCCTCGATTTGAATCAACAAATCACGGTATCCACCCGTGCCTGGAAAGTCGATGCTAGCAGTTCCAAAATGTTTATCGACCCAGCGACCCCTGTCAGCATCAGTGATTTACTGTACGGTTTGATCGTTCAATCGGGTAACGACGCCTCGGTTACTTTAGCGGAAGCGGTCGCTGGCAGCGAAGACGCTTTTGTCGTACAAATGAATCGTGAAGCCGCACGTCTTGGTATGAAAGCCACGCGTTATGGGAATTCTCATGGTTTACCTAGCCCGGATAATTTTTCTACTGCCTACGACTTAGCGATTTTGGCAACACGCATGATCACCGATCATCCTGAGTATTACAAAACGTACTATTCAACCAAAAGCTTTACCTACAACAAAATCACACAAGCGAATCGTAATCGCTTGCTGTGGCTCGATCCTACTGTGGATGGCATGAAAACTGGTCACACCGAAGCCGCCGGTTATTGCCTGATCTCGTCTGCGATTCGCCCGAATGGCACAGGTCAACGTCGTTTGATTTCTGTCGTGACCGGCACAAAGAGCGATCAAATCCGTGCTCAGGAAAGTTTAAAGTTACTGAATTGGGGCTACCTGAATTTTGATACGGTCAAGCTGTACGATAAAGGTGTCGCCATCGCCACGCCAGATGTCTGGAAAGGCAATCAAGGACAGATCAAAATTGGTTTTAATCAAGACCTTTATGTAACCTTACCAAAAGGTAGCGCAGCCCGCATGAAACCTGCTTTGGAACGCAAAGATCCATTGGTGGCACCGATCGCTGCGAATAGTAGAGTCGGCACGATGAAGATGATGTTGGATGGAAAACCTGTCGCAGAATTTCCTGTTCTGGCCTTAGAAGAAGTACGCCAAGCAAGTATTTTTGGCCGCGCCTGGGATTCAATACGCCTGTTGTTTAAATAAGCTATTTGGCTGGTTTTAGCAAACTAATCCAAACAAAAATGCCCGCACTGAATTGATCAGTCCGGGCATTTTTTTGTTAACGATGATAGCTCTATTTTGCAGCTTCCTGATCCAAAACCGATTTCGCTAGTTTAGGTAAGAACGCCACAATCGCCAGCCAGGAAACGAACTGCAAACCTGTGCGCAAAGCCGCAAAACACAAAGCAAATACGAGCATTTGTGGAAACGTCTCCAATCCGCCGATACCAGCAGCCTGCACCAGTAAAAAGGCGGCATAACCGGAAATAAAAGTCACCGGGAACATAAACCACCACTGCTTCTGCAAATTCTTAGGCATTAGTTTTCCTTCATATAGTTCAACACATTATGATTCAGTACATTGCTATGCATGATACTAGGAAATGCTACTCAACAGCAGATGTGACTTCGGCGGACTTATTTTTTAACAATTCATAATCAAGCCCATGCATGGCGGTCAAAATCATATCGCCGTTCGCTGCCACCCGAAATGCACCAAAACGGGCTTTCTCATATGCTTGAGCTTGACCTTCTTCAAAAAAGTAAGCATTGGTCGCAAATTTCACTTGATCATTGCGTATCCGATAACGTAAGAGAACTTCATCTGCTTTAAGGACCTCGCCAGGGCGCGCAATACGCTGGAAATGCCCAACACCACGTTCGTCCAAAGTCGCAACTAAATGACCGTCAAGCGGATAACTATGCTCGACCTCACCTCTCAACGAAGATCGCAAGCCCCAGCGCGAGTTAGGAAAGGCGTCATTCGTAATCTTAAAACGCAGAGCCATATAATCACCCTGCATTAAGGACCGTGGGTCGACCGGTGCCAATTCCAGCAAAACCAATTTGCCATCCGTCAGCAATTGCTCGCGCTGCATAATGCTCCAATTCACTGCGACGAGCACTAGTAGTCCAGCCGCTAGCGCCAATACGGTTCGTGTCTTTGCACTCAAATTAGAAATTTTCTGCCACATATTAAACACCCTCCTGTACCACAAGTTCTGTCTGTGGAAACAGACGATGCAATAGCCAGCGGATCGCCAATAGAGCGAACGCCAGCCACAACAACACGATAGATTTGTACAACAACGTCACCTGCAATTGATAGTAATAGTGGGAAAGAAAACTTAATAAGGCCAATAAACCTAAACCCAACAAAATACGGTTTGAAAAACTAAACGCAATCAACATCAAGAGTAAAGCGCTGCTCAAACCGGGAGCGATATAGCTAAATCCACACAAGAGCAAGGTAGCAAACAAGGCCACAATGGCGCGCAAAGAACTAAATACAAGCTGCTCGCGACGTAACACTAAAACAACCGCGAACATCAGCGCAGAATTCACCAAACTGCTCCCGATCAGCCAGCTATGCTTCATCCACGTCAGATTCGTTCCATGCCAATTAAATGGCTGCACGAAACGACTGCCTTCTGAGCACAAGAGCGCAAATGCTAAAGCGTAAGCAATCGGTCGCCATAACGCCGCTTGTCGTAACAATCTTGGCGACCACCACAAGGCCAATACAGCCACAGCTAAAAAGCCATGCATTAGTCCAAAAATACCGGCACGCTGCAGCAAAAAGTAAGCGGCACAAATTGCAGCCAAACTCGTCAAAAAGCGGTGAATAAAGTTCGGCATGAATATGGTCAACAGCAACTCCAATACCAAGATGACGGCATACAGCGCAACACTATCTTCCCGAAACTCTTTGAACAAACCGAACAAGAAAAACCCTTGCCCCGCCAGACTGACGGCCAAAGAAAATTGCTCCACAAAATCCTGATGTTTTGCAGTTCGAAATAACACATAAGCCAGAGTGCATAAAGCAATACCGATACAAATACTGGCGACAGCACTATCCATCACAAAGGAAAAGCCGATACCAATAAATGCCATCAAAAATAGCGCGCCCAACCACCCTGCAAAACCTAACATGACGCGGATATACCAAGCTTGACTGACACTATCCTGATTAGCACTGAGTGCAGGTAAATCACCTTGCACCAATTGCCGTTGCGACAGACGACGCCACAAATGCTCACGCTGTTCCGGCGCATCACCAAAATTTAGAAGCGTATTCATGCTTGCATCTCCTTCGCAAGGTTTTTCAGCCAAATCCCGCCCCAAGCCGAAGAAGCGATGATGAGCAAGCCAACCAATAAAAACCCGCCAGCCTCACTGTGATGCAATACGGTGCGCCCTACCAAGGCATTGACGCTGACGATCAGACTCAACACACCGCCTGCCAGCACAAACAAATCTTTAATAAATTTTCGATACACAATAAAGCTCGCTAACAACCAAGCCAGATAAACCAAAAAGACTGCCAACAATCGAAGGTATCCACCCGATTCCCAACGATAACTGCCTTCGAATATGGCGTTAAGCACCAGCATGGTGATCAGTATACCGCTGGCCGTTGCCAGTACCCGCACCGACCAACGTTCACGTAAATGCTGCACGCCGCGCCAGGCAGCAAATTCCCAAACAAATAGAGCCAGAGTATTCAAGACAAACAAGCTCCAGATTTGCGTAGTAGTGCTGAAAACCATGCCCCAAAATCCGCCGAAGGTTTGGAAGTACAGCATCACTGCCATATTTACCAATGCCAGCCAAAATAAATACAGAGCACCTAACTGCGCCAACACAACCCAAGCGAGCGTGGCAATCGCCCATGCGCTAAACAACTCATATGTATCGGCACCCGTTTGATAAGTTTGCCCAACTAGCGCCAATAAGGCACCAACAAATAGACTCGCGAGTAGTAAGCTTGACTTCCCCGCCATACCGCTAAATTTAAAGCGCCAACCAACCAACAAGCTCAAGAGCACAGCGCCCTCAGCTAAAGCAAATTTGGCGTAGCGTCCCATCGCCTGCCAGTTATACGCAAGGAAGAAAATCAAGGCAGCGCCGAGCGCGATCACACCGCACCACAACAACATTTGATCAATAAAACGTCGCCACTGAGTTGTAGCCGGATAAAAACCTGACAGCGCTAACGCTTCTTGTTCCCGACCATGCACAACACGACCTTGTGCTATCCAATCTAGCACTTCGATTTGCTTCTCCATCTCACCTCCCTGCGTAGATATGTACTGCAATAAACCGTGCAACAATAGTAACATCCCAGCGCAATCATGCGTCCAGCATTATGTGAAAAGTGGCAAGAGCTACGGCGTTCAGTGGCACTCCACGCGACTTCGCTATGTCAAAGTCACAAGTGTTTTTCATCTGTCCGCGCAAACAAGGCTTGCCGTACGCAAGATAGGCGTTCAAACTATTGGTTTTGGTGGAATTGCCCCCATTTAGGCATAAGAAGCAAATAGAAATAGCAATTTTTACGCACGTAAATCTGGAACAATCTCCAGCCACCTTACCTTTTCAAGAAGTTTTATCATGCAAGAAATCAAACCCGAAGATAGTCTTATTGAATATCCTTGTGACTTCCCTATTAAAGTAATGGGTGTTATGCAGGATTCCTTTGCGCAGACCATCGTCGAAGTCGTGATGATTCACGATCCAACTTTCCACGCGGGCAAATTAGAAATGCGTCCTTCCAGCAAAGGCAATTATCTCGCTTTAACTGTCACCATCCGTGCAATTCATCGTGAACAACTCGATAATCTGTATCGCGATTTGTCGGCACATCCTATGGTGAAGATGGTGCTATAAGCGCCAGCATTCTGCTTGAGCTTTATTAGCATAATTAAAACATGTAGGTGGCACATGCCACGACACCACTTAGAAATATTTCTCCTTCATGCAAGCATTACAATCCATCGTAGATAAACAGAAAGCCGGAGCCCGCTTTGTGATTTCGGCACCGATGCTGGGATTAGATCCCGTGGCTTTTGACCGTCTTGCGCAATCATGGATCGCTGCAGGTGGCCCAGGCTTTGTCTTGGATGGCATTCCGTTTCGCAAGGTAGTGGATGGTCATTTTTTCATCCAAAGAGTCACCGTCAAACGTCTGGCAGAAACGCTATGACGGAAGTCAAGATGGAAACAAGGGCCGAAGCGCTACCAATTTTGATCCGCCAGCGCGGACAGGAAGAATATTCCAGCAGCTTCGTGGCGATGCGTGCTTTTACCGATGCCCGCACAGCCGATACACCAGATGAATTGTGGATAGTCGAACACCCACCGGTATTTACGCTAGGACTTGGAGCCGATCAATCGCACGTACTGGCACCCCACGACATCCCGGTGATCCAAACCGATCGCGGTGGTGAGGTCACTTTTCATGGTCCTGGCCAAGTTGTCATTTATCTCTTGATCGATCTCAAACGTCGTCACACTAAGGGGCGCTTATTCGCTCGTGAATTCGTGCAACAGATTGAACAAGCGGTGATCGACACCCTAGAAGCGTATAATATCGTCGGTGAACGCATTGCAGGCGCGCCGGGAATTTATCTGAAACATGGTGAATGGCAAGGCGCAAAAATTGCCGCATTAGGATTAAAGGTACGCGCCAATGGTTGTACCTACCATGGTGTATCGCTGAATGTCGCGATGGATTTGCAGCCGTTTTCTTGGATTAATCCTTGTGGCTACGAAGGACTTGCCACCATTGATATGCGAACGCTGCAGGTACAAGTCCCGCTGGAACAAGTACAAACCGCTTTAGCACAACGTTTGCAATATTTATTGACCGTCGCCTAATTGAGCTACGAACTAAGCTATTAACTATGCTATCAACTGAGCAATGAACTGAGCTATGACTACCGAAAATACACCACTCGCGGCAGACAATGCCAACTACGATCCCACAGCAAAACAAAAGGGTGCCAGCAAGACTTCCCGCATTCCTATCAAAATCGTGCCCGCTGAGCGCCTGCCTAAGCCCGATTGGATACGCGTCAAAGCAGGCTCACCAACGACACGCTTCTACGAAATCAAAGACATTCTGCGCGCTAACAAATTGGTGACGGTCTGTGAAGAAGCATCTTGCCCGAATATTGGCGAATGCTTCGGCAAAGGCACCGCGACCTTCATGATCATGGGCGACAAATGCACACGCCGCTGCCCGTTTTGCGACGTCGGTCACGGCCGTCCAGATCCACTCGATGTCAATGAGCCTTTAAATTTAGCGAAGACGATTGCTGAATTGCGTTTGAGTTATGTTGTTATTACTTCAGTTGACCGCGATGATTTACGTGATGGCGGTGCAGCCCATTTTGCCGAATGCATCACCAAAATTCGTGAATTATCGCCAATGACGCGCATCGAAATTCTGACACCAGATTTCCGTGGCCGCATGGATCGCGCGCTGGAAATTTTAAACATGGCACCACCCGACGTGATGAATCACAATCTGGAAACTGCACCGCGCTTATACAAAGAAGCGCGCCCAGGTTCGGACTACGAATACTCGTTAAACTTGCTTAAACGTTTTAAAGAACAACATCCAAACGTGCCAACCAAATCCGGCATCATGGTTGGCTTGGGTGAAACCGACGAAGAAATCCTGCAAGTCATGCGCGACATGCGCGCCCACAATGTCGACATGATTACCATCGGTCAATACTTAGCGCCAAGCGGTCATCACCTACCGGTGCGCCGTTACGTGCACCCAGACATGTTCAAAATGTTTGAAGAAGAAGCTTACAAAATGGGCTTCGCTCATGCAGCAGTTGGCGCAATGGTGAGATCTTCGTACCATGCTGATCAACAAGCACACGGTGTGGGAACCGATGTGAAAAATTAGTAAAACACACATTCAAGAAATGACAGGTTCGGTATCATCATTTATCGAACCTGCAAGTCCAACCCTGAATCCATCCCAACTACCATCAAGACTCCTTCACTACCGCTTTGCTCGCTATCCCATTCTCTTCAGCTTGATGTAAGGCGACATCAAGTGCGTCCATGAATTCTCTAACCATAATCGGCTTTGTTAAGTAGCGAAAAAAACCTGCTTCTATGCCTTTTTCTATATCTCGCGGAATCGCGTTCGCCGACAACGCCATGATAGGAATATCCGCTGTCGCTGGATCCTCTCGCAATATTTTCAGAGCACCAAAGCCACTGATACCAGGCAAATTAATATCCATTAAAATCACATCGGGTTTATAAGCTCGCGCCAAATGAATGCCTTTATGACCATCAGTCGCCGTCAATAATTTTAAATCACTGCGCCGCGCGACCAATTGCTCAATTAGCGCCAAATTGGCGGGATTGTCTTCAACATACAGCAATGTGCGTTGCGGTGAGGACGGATCTCTCGTCACATAATCTGGTTCCTGCGCAAGAATTTCGCTAGCGTGACTCAATGCCAAACTAGGTTGCCCGGAAACCGCAAGATCAAACCAAAATTCGCTACCAATACCGACCGTACTATCGACACCCAGCACACCACTCATCAATTCCACCAATTTTTTGGTAACCACTAGGCCAATACCAGTACCCTCTTCCGTCCTTGCTTCCTGCCCAAGGCGATTAAATGGCTGGAACAGTTGCGCTAACTTGTCGGGAGTCAATCCATATCCGGTATCCATCACACTAACACGCACCCGATTCTCATCGTTCACTACACAATTCACGATCACGGCGCCGCCGACGCGATTGTATTTGATCGCATTTGACAGCAGATTGATCAACACTTGCTTGACTCTAGTTCTGTCAGCGTGGACATAAAATAGATGCTCGAAACCGGGGAATGTCATCTGTATTCCCCGTTGTTTTGCTTGCGGCGCAATCATGGCCTGACAATCTTGCAGGACTTCGGTCAAGGATATGGCTTCGTTCGACAGCGTTACTTTACCGGACTCTATCATCGCCAAATCCAAAATCTCATTGATCAAACGGAGCAGATACCATCCCGCTTGTAGTATCTGATCGATCGATAATTTTTGGGCACCTGAAGGTGGAGGTAAATCCGATGCCATCAACTGTGCGAATCCCAATACCGCATTCAGCGGTGTGCGCAGTTCATGACTCATGCTGGATAAGAACTCTGACTTTGCCAGATTCGCTTTTTCAGCGGCTGCTTTAGCACTTTCCAGTTCTATATTATTTTCTTGTAGTTTATGCTCGAACTGTTTGCGATCTGTGACATCTCGCGCTGCCGCAAACACGCCTTGTAGATTACGATCACGGTCATGGAAAGTGGATGCATTGAAAGAGACGACGGTTTCAGTGCCATCTCTGGCGAAAGCGGTCAACTCATAGTTGGTCACCCTACTCTCGCGGAGTACGCGGCGGATAGCAACTTCAGCGCGTTCAGGATCGGTAAAATAATTTTTAAACGGCGCACCAATCAGTTCGTCACGCGTACATCCAGTTAATAACTCCATTTGCTGATTAACGTCAGTAATGATGCCGCGCGGATCAGTTGTCATCAAGGCATCGATGTTCGATTCTATCAATGAACGCGTATAAAACTGCTGATCACGCAAACGTTGATCTAGCAATGCCTGTTGCGCCTCGACTTGCTTGCGCGCGGTATTGTCAGTGCCGATCAGGAGATAGCCAATAATGGCATTTTGATCGTCGCGTAATGCAGTAACAGATACGACCGCAGGAAAGCGACTACCATCTTTACGAATGTAAGTGAGCTCGTAAATATCTTCGATACCGCGGGAAGCCTTGAATACCAAAGCGTCAAAACCAGGCGTAATCAGCGTGCCAAGTTCTATGCTAAGTTCACCAGCACGCGTGATCAATTCTTGTGAATCCGAAATATCGGCAGGTGTGATTTTGTCCACCACGTCCACCGCATTGTAGCCCAACATGCGTTCGGCACCGACATTGAAAATTTGAATGACACCTTTGGCATCGGTTGCAATGCTGGAAAAATTGGCACTATTAAAAATCGCATTCTGCAAAGCGCCGGCCTTGAGCAAGGCTTGTTCCGCTTGTTTGCGCGCGGTGTTATCAGTGCCGATTAAAAGATAACCGATGATATTTTCTTGCGCATCACGCAAAGCGGTCACAGAGACAATCGCGGGGAAGCGGCTTCCATCTTTACGGATGTAAGTCAGTTCGTAGATGTCTTCGATACCACGAGATGCTTTAAATACCAATGCTTCGAAGCCCGGCGTGATCACGGTGCCCAGTTCAACGCTGAGCGCCTCGGCGCGTGCGATCACTTCTTGCAAATCAGAGATGTCGGCTGGCGTGATCTTATCGACCACATCAGCAGCTTGGTAACCCAGCATACGTTCGGCGCCGACATTAAAAATCTGAATCACACCTTGAGCATCGGTGGCAATACTGGAAAAATTGGCGCTATTAAAAATAGCATCCTGTAAGGCGCCTGCTTTCAACAAAGGCTGAGGCGTATCTTGCAATGAGGAGTCGAGTATCAAGGTTTTTCCTATCTTTTCGTATTACAGCCATCCCCTAAGAGGAAATGGGACGCAAGTCTCACGGGCACTCTGTATGGTCAAAACTTCGTCATGATGCGACCTTGGGAGAAAAATTTTGATTTTGGAAAGACACCCTTACTTTTCTTAAGGGAATTGAATAAGTCTTGCTAGCGATGGCTAGGCGGATAAAACTTTGACAGTCCGGCGCTGAGCTGTATCAGCAACGGCTGGTGTGATGGATATATCAGAAGTATGGGTCAAAAGCACAAAACCTTAGGTGCGCTAGCGAACATACAAATATAAAAAATTAAAAAAAGTTTATTAACTAGACGAATCAGCCTATGCAAGCAACGCAACTATTTACCAAATACCTCATTGATAAACCAAACACCATAAGTTCGATAATCTAAAGAGGGAATGAATGTCATTCCTGTCAAAGTGTCGATTTGGATAATGCCTCAGCAGGAGAATATGGTGGATGGTTTGTCGTTGAGTGTGGCTCGGCACAGTAAAGAGATAGCTTAATCCGCGTTTTTTCAATTGGCACCATCGCCTTGTTCTTAAAATTATCCTGTTGCTTTGGCCTCAATATAGGAAACATTGCCTTGTTGCATTTATTGTTTTTCAAGGACCTACCTAAAGTTTAAGCAAATAATTGCCGTTACAGCATCGTCTCCAATTTTCTCGCACCACCAATTATGTTACCGCTGCAACTCACCCGCATTTTTGATTATCAACAGCCTAATGCCGATGCACAACGTGCTACTCCGATACGCACTGGTGTCAACGAAGAATCAAATCTGGCTACCGGATCTACATTGAAAAAAATAGCAGAAGAAAGACGTCAGCAAGAAAGCAGGCGTAACACAGACCGCCGCATGGAACAGCAAGCAATTTTTCTTAATACACGCAAAACTCAGGGGCGCCGTTATTCAACTGGACGACGCGCAAGCGATCTGAACAGCCAGATGCAGTATCGCCCGATTTATTTCAAAGGCTGACCGCAAAGTTTTATAACGGAACAAATTCAATGATTTTTTACGTGTAAAGCACAACAAAATTAACATGTAAATTTTTGTCAATTCCAAGCATTTCCCTCTGGAGTCGGCCGAGAATCTTATAAAATCAAGCGACAATTTAAGATGGGCACGAATCGTGCTAATTAGCTGCCTATTGCGACGAAAAAGTCGGCAAGACTGTTAGAACAGGTTTCGCCGCCAGACATTGTCCCAAACCGCAAACACAGCGCAGGTACAAACACGGGGAAAGGTAGGACTACTTTCAACATGACAGACGCCTATTAGCCAATAAAAATTAGCAAGGAAATATCATGTCTATCCAGCGGATTTTACAAGTATGGGACTTGTTTAAGTCTGATCCACCACATCCAACTGAAATTAGTGTTGCCGCTAGCATCCCAAATAGTCCGCGACCTTCCGCTGCCCAACGTACTTATATCGCGAAAGATGGCAGTAAACAAATTGATCGCCGTGCAAGCACTGACCGACGTTCTCAAGAACGCCGCAAAGTGATAAGTCATCCCTATTTAGACACGCGCAAAAATAACGGCAGACGTCGCAGTTTTGGCAGACGTCTTCGCGATCAAGATATTGAAACACCGTTCTGATAGCGAATTGAATACCGCGTATTTTTTGACCCGCCGCTTCCACTCAATTACGAAACAACTCACATTGCAAAGCGGCGAAACACCCTCATGATGTAATACTTAAAAGCAAGTAATTGCTTGTTAAGTTACTTTTCTGCTTAAAAATACGACATCCGAACAAGCCGTGCACAGTTTGCTCAGTGAGTTCACTATTTTTGAGACTTTTTTATGCAGTTTTTTTGCTAAGTGGGCAATCAATTGGTAGGATGGAGCCTGCGCGAAATTTATAGCATTTTTAAGCTGTTTTTACTGCATTTCAGCGATAACAACGCAAAATTGCATAGTTTTAACAGAATTTCTTGCTTTTTAAGATTCGCAAAATATTCACCCATTTTTTCTTTGACTTGATACAGCAATATGCAAAATAGTGTGACCCGCAAACCCATAGAAATAAAAATATCCACGGTTGTGGCTGTATCTGTCATTTTGAATGAAGCTGCATTGCCTACCTTAGAAGTCGCTTTGAAAGAAATGACAGGTGGCACGCCCGACTTCTTTGACGACGAATTTGCCATTATTGATGTCGAAAACATCGCTCATGAGACCTTGGATTGGGCTGGACTAATTGCCTTATTCAAATCTTGCGGTTTGCACGCAGTCGCGGTACGCAATGCAGCAGAAGATCAACATGCAGCAATTCGCGCTCATGATTTAAGCATAGACGTAGTAAGTAAAGCAAAGCCCGAATTACCGAAAGAAGCACCTGCAGCAGTGATCGAGGTAAAACCTGAAATCGTCACAGCGCCTGTAGCTGCGACGCCAGCACCGATGCCTGCCGCTATCGAGCACATACCAGCCATGGTGATTGATACACCAATCCGAGCGGGTCAACGCGTCTACGCCCGTGGTTGCGATCTGATTATCACAGCCTCGGTCAATAACGGTGCAGAAGTCATCGCTGACGGCAGCATTCATATTTATGCACCTTTACGTGGTCGCGCTTTAGCGGGTGCGCGCGGCAATACGAGCGCGCGTATTTTTACAACCACAATGGAAGCCGAATTGGTGTCAATCGCAGGTATTTATCAAACCTTTGATACAGGTTTTCCTAAGCTGGCAGCAAATCAGGCTGTGCAGATCAAGTTAGTTGGCGACAGTATTGAAGTATCATCAATTAAATCTGCTTAGACGAATTTTATTGATTTTTATCCTTAGTTTTATATTTTAGTTTCGTTTTTATACAAGTTCATCGAAGGAGTACCCTGTGGCAAGAATCATCGTTGTGACATCCGGCAAAGGCGGTGTAGGCAAAACCACTTCAAGCGCGAGTTTCGCTTCTGGTTTAGCTCTGCGTGGACATAAAACAGCCGTACTCGACTTTGACGTCGGCTTACGTAATCTGGATTTGATTATGGGTTGCGAACGCCGCGTGGTGTACGACCTGGTCAATGTCATCAGTGGTGAGGCGACTTTGAACCAAGCACTGATCAAGGACAAGCATTGCGATAATCTCTTCATCTTGCCAGCGTCCCAAACGCGTGACAAAGATGCCTTGACCGAAGAAGGTGTAGAACGTGTGTTAAACGATTTGATCAAAATGGATTTTGAATACATCGTTTGCGATTCACCAGCAGGTATCGAGCGTGGCGCTGTGATGGCATTGACCTTTGCCGACGAAGCAATCGTCGTCACCAATCCAGAAGTTTCTTCTGTCCGCGACTCGGATCGTATTCTCGGTATCATTCAAGCCAAATCTAAACGAGCGCAAGCAGGCGGCGAGCCTGTAAAAGAACATTTATTAATCACTCGCTACTCTCCAAAACGAGTAGAAGCCGGTGAGATGTTGTCCTATACCGATGTGCAGGAAATTCTGCGAATTCCTCTAATCGGTGTCATCCCAGAATCAGAAACCGTATTGCACGCATCAAATCATGGTAACCCAGCAATCCACATGAAAGGCAGCGATGTCTCAGAAGCTTATGGCGACGTCGTTTCACGCTTCTTAGGCGAACAGCCACCATTGCGTTTTGTCGAATATGAAAAACCAGGTTTGCTGCAACGTATCTTCGGAGGTAAGTAAGATGGCTTTGCTTTCTTTTTTGTTTAACAGTAAGCCAAAAAGTGCCAACGCAGCGAAAGAGCGTCTACAAATCATCATTGCTCGTGAGCGCAATGGCGGTCGTGAAGGCTATGACTTTTTACCCGCGTTGAGAGAAGAATTAATTGCTGTAATTTCTAAGTACACCAAAGTCAACCCTGAAGATATTAAAGTGTCTTTAGATAAGCAAGGCAATTTGGAAGTCTTAGATGTCAACGTGATTCTGCCCGACGCAGAGTTACGTAATTAATTGTAAGCACTGATTGATTGCACTAAATAAGCAAATAGTTAACCACGGTGAGAAAACTACATCCCGTTTTCTCACTTCCCTTGTCATATTCTTCACCGAGCTTTTACCCAAGACCCTATGAGAATTGCCATACTAGACGATGACCAAAATTTGCTAGATCTGACAGTCGCGACGCTAATCGATGCAGGTCATTCTTGTCACCCTTTTACCAGTGGCAAGGCGATGATGCATCAGCTACATCGTGAAAGTTTTGATCTCTTGATTCTGGATTGGCAAGTACCTGATCTAAGTGGTACTGAAATTTTGCATTGGGTTAGAGAGAAATTATCAACGACTTTACCAGTTTTGTTCATGACAAGTCGCTCTAGCGAGGATGATATCGTGACAGGTCTGGCTGCAGGCGCCGATGATTACATGATCAAACCTATACGCCGTGCTGAACTTATCGCTCGCGTCAATGCGCTGCTTCGACGCGCTTATCCAACCCAGACAGCTGCCGAAACTGTTCAATTTGGCCCTTACGAATTTGACGTCCGTAGCAGCCGCGCCAAACTTAATGGTGCGGCGATAGAGCTTACCCAAAAAGAATTTGATCTCGCTTTACTATTATTCCAAAACCTTGGTCGCCCTCTGTCTCGCGCCTACATATTAGAAGCGGTATGGTCGCGCGACATAGAAATTCCTTCGCGGACGATGGATACCCACATCTCTCGGGTACGCAGCAAACTAGATTTGCGCCCTGAAAATGGCTATCGATTAGCGCCCGTTTATAGCTACGGCTATCGTTTGGAACAAGTCACCAAAGAATAATTTTAATCCGTGTTAGTAGCATTGTCTGACGTATCGCGAATTTGATTGCACGACTTGCGTGACCGAGGTCAATACGAAAACCCTGTAACTGCTAGTTTTATTTCCTGACAATCTGAAGGGCCGCATGTTCTTCAGATCCTGCCTGTGCTGGAGAAATGCATGAAGCGATCTCATCTCAATACTTACACTATTCCATTCTCGGCTTCAACTAAGCCCCGATCTGCGCTGGTGTGCCTCTTATTTAGCTGCATCATGAGCTGCCTCATAAACTGCGCGATCAGCTTTCCAAGTCTAGCGCAGACGCAAAAATTAAAGGGGACTCCTGGCAGCTTTAGCGTCACGCCAGCAGAGCTGACTTATTACGCATTAGAACGCGACACTCTGACCACCATCGCCAAACAATTTACTGAAAAATCCAGCAACTGGGATTTGATAGGCAAGCGCAATAAGATCAGCAATGACAGAACAATTCCAGTGGGCTCAGGCATTATCATTCCCACGGAATTATTAGCTGAAGAAGCCAGTACAGCCAAAGTATTCGCACTAGCGGGCAAAGTGATAGAAATAAAAAAAAATGGTGTTGAAACCGAATTAGAAATCGGTGCCATCGTCAACGAAGGCAGCCAGATCATTACTAGCAAGAACAGCTTTGCAACTTTAGTATTGGTCGATGATTCACGTGTTTCTGTGCCGTCAAACAGTCAAATTAATTTTGCAAAATTAAGAGTGACCAAATTCACCAAAAGTCCACGTACCGAGATCAAATTGGTGCAAGGAAAAGTGGAGTCAAAAGTGACACCATTGAGCCAGAACCGGGGTCGCTACGAAGTAACATCGCCATTAGCGATTGCTGGCGTACGGGGCACCCACTTTCGGGTCGGCATCAACGACAACGGTATAGGCAGCGAGGTATTAGAAGGTGGTGTTGCAGTCGGCAAAGCAGAAACTCCAAATGCGATATTACTGCCTGCAGGACAAGGCAATGTGGTGAGTGCGACCAGTGTTGGCAAAGCGATAGAATTATTACCAGCACCAAGTTTGCTAGGTGGTTTTCAATTACAAGAACGCCCCACTCTGCAATTTGCTGTGACACCGATAAGCAATGCCATCGCTTATCGCGCGCAGATCAGCACCGATGCGCAAGCACAAAATGTGGTGAGTGAATTACTCAGCAAGGAAGCGCGTTTCAAATTCGAGAATTTGAATGACAGTGCCTATTTCATTCGCGTTACAGCAATCGATGCGAACAATTTAGAAGGTATACCTTCTACGCAAGCATTCGTTTTAAAAGCGCGTCCCGAACCACCTTTCTTGCTACAGCCAAAACATAAAGTCCGTTCCGAAACTGTTACGTTCAAATGGACTGAAACCAACATCGCGAAATATTATCGACTGCAAGTTGCGAGTGATAGCCAGTTCAAAAACATCGTTCTGGATCAAAACAAAATTTCCGAAGTAGAACTGAGTACCTCGCAATTAGGGCTTGGGCAATATTTCTGGCGTGTCGCGACGATTATCGAGAAAAATGCTCAGCCTGACCAAGGGCCATTCTCAACTGCGCAAGCTTTCAACATCCTTGCGCCACAAAGCATGAGCCCGGTCAACGATAATGGCGAGAACATGATGAATTTCAGCTGGCCTGCGGAACCGGGACAAAGCTTCTTAGTACAAATTGCGGAAGACTCACAATTTAAAAAAATCTACTTTAGTAAAGATCTGGATGTCGCCAATGTCAGCATTCCACGCCCCGAAGTTGGTGTCTATTACATCCGGGTACGCGCCACTGATGCAGATCGATTTGTTGGTAATTTTTCACCCGCCCAAAAATTTGAAATTCGCCTGCGTTGGACTACCGGCAGTGGTGAACCACTCAATTCTTCCGCTGGTACAGTACGACCGGTTAACTAGAGCGTCGTCAGTACAACTATCGTGAGGATGCAACCCAGACCCGCCAAAAATCAAAGCATCGCATTGCGCGAATGGTTGATTTTGACTTCTGGTTTGCTGTTACTTAGCTTGGTGATGGTCTTGACAGGTGCGACAGCGAGACTTGATCAAACTATTTATGACCATCTCTTGCAAACCCAAAACCGGCCGGCACGTGACGATATCATCATCGTCGCGATTGACGACTACAGCCTAGCAGAATTGGGCAAATGGCCGTGGCCTCGTGACCGTCATGCAGCACTCATCAATCAGCTCAATCAATCAAATGCGTTAGCAATCGGGATCGATATTTTATTCTCTGAAACAGAATCAAATGACACGACGCCAGATAAATCCACTAATACTATCGCCAACACAAACCCAATTGCAAGCGACGTTCAATTAGCAAATGCTATCGCCGCAAAGGGCAATGTGGTATTGCCACTGATCTCTGAGCAGGCAGGCAAGGGCTTGCGTGCAGCACCTCCATTAGATGTGCTGAGCAACGCGGCTTCGGCGCTCGGGCATATCCATGTCGAGCTCGATTCGGATGGTGTTGCCCGTAGCGTATTCTTGCGCGAAGGAATGCAGGGACAATGGTGGCCGCACTTTGCACTGGCAATGCATGATCTGGGTTTAAAAACCAAGCGCGATCTAAACACTTCCAATAATCTAGCCGGGACAACTTCATTCTTCAAGCAGTTTTCTGACGACAATAAAGTGTGGCGACGTGACTGGCAGATGCATATTCCGTATTACGGCAGTAGTGGACACTTTAGCTCTGTACCTTATGTCGCCGTATTGCGCGGCGAAGTACCTGTCGAATTTTTTCGCGGAAAATACGTATTAATCGGACCAACCGCGACCGGTATGGCGGATGCGTTCCCAACGCCGGTAACGTCGAATGAAGGCGCTCTCTCTGGGATCGAAATTAACGCGAATATTCTCGCCAGTTTGCTAGATGGTCGGAGCATTACACCATTGAGTCTGTGGCAAACGGCAGTGATTAGCAGCGGTGCCGTATTTCTCGCTTTGCTAAGCTGTTTCTTATTTTCCCCTCGCATCGCATTGATTACGGTTGCGACACTATGTCTCGCCTTGCTCGCGGGCAGTTTTCTTCTATTAATGGCAGGACTTTGGATGACACCAGCCAGTGCCGTTATCGTACTTTTGATTGCCTACCCTTTATGGAGCTGGCGCCGTTTGGAAGCGGCGATTGGTTTCCTGGGCGAAGAATTTATTCTGCTGGATCAAGAGCCACATTTACTGCCAGAGTTCAATCCCGACCTGACCCTCAAAGATACGCAAGCAAGCGCTGTAAAAAAGGAAATTCAAGACAAATTGGAGCGCCACATCAGTGCCATGCGCACAGCAGCGCGACGAGTACGCGATTTACGCCAGTTTGTCACAGACAGTCTGCATAGCCTGCCTGATGCCACGATGGTGACGACCACCGACGGTAATGTCGTATTAACCAATCCAGCTGCTGTTGCGTACTTTAAAAGTATAGGAATGCCACACGTGATTGACACTTTGGTGCCCTATTTATTCTCCAATATGAGTCATCCGCATACCGAGTACTCAAGTGTCATCAATAACGGTGCGAGTCAAAGCAGTGCATTTAGCTGGTGGCATATTTTAGATCTACAACAAACCCAAGTTTTGAGTAAGGGTGTAGAGGTCGTCGATCCCAAAAATCGCGACTTAATCATCAAGAGTGCGCCCTGCTACTCTGGACAAAAAGTCTTAATCGGTTGGATTATCAGCATCCTCGATATCTCTGAAATCCGTCAGGCAGAGCGCCGCCGCGACGAGACGCTGCATTTCATTTCGCATGACATGCGGGGACCTCAAGCCTCAATACTGGCATTGATCGAATTACAAAAAAATGCCAAGACCGCCATAGCACATGAGGATTTTTTAGGGCGCATAGAAAAAGCAGCTAACACGACGCTGGGTCTCGCGGATAGTTTTGTGCAACTAGCGCATGCCGAATCAAATGAATACCGTTTTACGGATCTCGATTTTCAAGATCTCTTAATTGATGCCACCGAAGAAATGTGGACGCTAGCCAGGAGCAAGCGCATACAAATTGTGACCGACATTCCCGAGGGCGACTACCCGGTACGCGTTGATCGCAGTTTAATGACGCGTGCTTTGACCAATTTACTTTCCAATGCCATCAAATATAGTCCAACTGACACAACCATCACTTGCACTCTCGATTTCCAAACCAAAAATTTGAACGACACCATCGTCTGTCACATACAAGATCAGGGATATGGTATCGCCCGCTCCGATCAGAGCCGCTTGTTTCAACGTTTTCAACGTTTAGGACATGGAAAAGCTGCAGAACAGATTAAAAATGATGGCATAGGACTAGGTATGGTTTTCGTTAAAACCGTTATAGATCGTCATTTCGCCCATATCAGTTTTAACAGCGTGCCTGGAGAAGGAACCTGTTTTACTATCGAAATACCCGCGCATAATATGTAAATAACAATTGATTTTCCGCAAGAAGTCTCCGCCAACAATGAACTAGTTCAGGACTCGCGCTATAATGACGGCCTCACATCGCTAAATCCTATGCAACTACTCGCCGTCGGCCTCAATCACACGACTGCCCCTGTCTCTTTACGAGAGAAGGTGGCCTTCTCTCCTGAGCAAATTTCTCAGGCGGTGGTTGGCGCGCGCGCCTGGTTCGCACGCAGCGGTTCTCAGTTGGCATCCGAAACAGCAGTACTGTCGACGTGTAACCGCACGGAGTTGTATGCCGTTGCCGATGTGGATAATCCTATCGACATGACAGCGCATTTTTTGGCGGATTTTCACAAATTGCCTTACGCGGATTTGCGTCACCACCTCTATACCCTGCCGCAAGACAATGCGGTACGCCATGCCTTCCGTGTGGCATCGGGTTTAGATTCTATGGTCTTAGGTGAGCCGCAGATTCTCGGGCAGATGAAAGAAGCTGTTCGTCAAGCTGATGAGGCAGGCGGGCTTGGCACTTATTTGCATCAATTATTTCAACGCACTTTCGCGGTGGCGAAAGAAGTTCGTTCAACGACAGAAATTGGCGCGCACAGTGTTTCTATGGCGGCAGCGGCAGTACGTTTATCACAACGTATCTTCGACAAAATTGCAGATCAAAAAGTGCTGTTCATCGGCGCTGGTGAAATGATAGAACTGTGCGCAACGCATTTTGCAGCACAAAATCCTAAGAACATCACGATCGCCAATCGCACCTTGGAACGCGGTGAAACACTCGCCAATCGTTTTGGCGGCAAAGCGATTCGTTTGGCTGAGTTGCCAAACTGTTTGCATGAATTCGACATCATCATCTCTTGCACTGCCTCGTCTTTACCGATCATCGGTCTCGGCTTAGTTGAACGCGCGATCAAAGCACGCAAACATCGTCCTATTTTCATGGTCGACTTAGCGGTACCTCGAGATATCGAATCCGAAGTTGCGCAACTCGATGACGTGTTTTTGTACACCGTGGATGATTTAGCCAGCGTCGTACAAAGCGGTTTAGAAAACCGTCATGCCGCCGTCGCCCAAGCCGAAGCCATCATAGAAACCCGCGTCCAATCATTTATGCACTGGGTGGATGGTCGCCACGTGGTTCCTGTTATTCAAGATTTGCACGAAAGCAGTGAACAAGTACGTCAACATGAATTAGAGCGCGCCCGCAAAATGCTGGCACGGGGCGATGACATTGAAGCGGTGTTAGAAGCTTTATCCAAAGGTATCACGGCCAAATTCCTGCACGGTCCGCAACAAGCTTTGCATCAGGCGCAAGGCGAAGAGCGCGCGCATCTGGTGCGCCTGCTGCCACAATTATTCCGCACTAAGCGTTAGCTGCTACCAGCTATCTGAGCATGCTGTATGCATGCACTACGCCTGCCTCGTCGTCTCGACGACTTTCCCGATTTAATTTTTCATGGCTCAACGACATTCAAGAATATCGAGAGCCACTACAGCATAAAGCGAAACAAAATCATGAAACCATCCATGCTACACAAGCTCGATCAACTCTCAGAACGTCTGGTCGAAGTGGGTCAATTACTGGTACAAGAAGGTGTCACCAATGATATGGACACCTATCGCAAACTCAATCGCGAACATGCGGAATTAGAGCCTTTGGTCGCGCTGTATCACAATTATCAGCAAGCGCAGAGCGACATCGTTGAAGCGCAAGAAATGTTGAACGATCCCGACATGAAGGACTTTGCGCAAGAAGAAATCAACGGCGCGAAAGAACGCATCGAAGGCTTGCAACGCGATTTGCAAACCATGTTGTTACCGAAAGATCCCAACGATGAACGTAATATCCTCTTAGAGATTCGCGCCGGCACAGGTGGTGACGAAGCCGGTTTGTTTGCTGGTGATTTATTACGCATGTACACCCGCTTTGCCGAACGCAATCGCTGGCAAGTTGAAGTGATGTCTGAATCGCCTTCCGAACTCGGCGGCTATAAAGAGGTCATCATTCGTATCGCTGGTTTCGGTGCGTATTCCAAACTCAAATTTGAATCCGGTGGGCATCGTGTACAACGCGTACCTGCGACAGAAACCCAAGGCCGCATTCACACGTCCGCTTGCACCGTCGCGGTCATGCCAGAAGCGGATGAACTGACTGATGTGGTGATCAATAATGCCGATCTGCGCATCGACACGTTCCGTGCCTCAGGTGCTGGTGGTCAGCACATTAATAAGACCGATTCCGCAGTACGTTTGACGCACATCCCAACTGGCATCGTGGTTGAATGCCAAGATGGTCGTAGTCAACATCAAAATAAGGCCCAAGCCATGCGCGTATTAGCAACCCGCATCATGGACGGTCAATTACGCAAGAAGCAAGCGGAAGAAGCGGCGACCCGTAAGAGCTTGATCGGTTCTGGTGATCGCAGCGAACGCATACGCACTTACAACTACCCACAAGGCCGCATGACGGATCACCGTATCAATCTGACTTTGTACAAACTTGATTTCATTATGGATGGTGAATTGACTGAACTGACGAATGCATTGGTGGCTGAACATCAGGCGGAGTTATTGGCTAGTTTGGGTGATGATTAGGTCGGTTCTTTGAAGGAGCAATCCATTAGGATAACGCTCCTTCCCCTTCCCGGGGAAGGTTGGAGATGGGGATGGTTTTCCAGCGACAAAGCGAGTATTTTGTTCGTCGACGAAGCCCCATCCCCACCCTAGCCCTCCCCTTGAAGGGGAGGGAACTGTCCAGCAATTCCTTGCACTGAAGTACCAACGAAATTTCGAATCAATCTATTCAAAGTTATCGCTGACTCTATTGCAAGTTTCCGACAAACTTAAGCCCGTGCAGGCATCCCCAGAATCTTACGCGCCTCATCAGGCGTTGCCACTGCTCTATCATGCTCACGGCTGATGCGTGCCACACGCTCTACCAACTGCGCATTGCTGGTAGCGAGTTCACCTTTGCGGTAGTACACATTGTCTTCAAATCCAACACGCACGTGACCACCAAGAATAATCGCCATCGTTGCCAACGGCAATTGTGCTGCACCGATACCAGCGACAGTCCAACTTGCGTCGGCTGGCAATTGCGAACGCATATACATCAATGCCTCTGGTGTACCAGCCATCGCGCCAGGAATACCGAGTACGAAATCGACGTGTAATGGCGCGGAGATCAAACCTTTTTTCAACCAGCGATTCACGGTGGTGATCATGCCTGTGTCGAATACTTCATACTCAATTTTAACGCCCAAGTCTTTCATAGTAGTCGCGAAGATATCCATATCGTCAGGATGATTCATGAACACGTCGTTACCGAAATTAACGGAGCCCATAGACAGGGTTGCCATCTCTGGTTTGAGTGTGACTGGTGCGAGACGTTCCTGTGCGGTCATACCGACTGCACCACCAGTTGAAACCTGTACGATCACATCGCAACGCTCGCGGACTTTGGTGATGATTTGGCGATAGATTCCTTTGTCTTGCGTAGGTGTGCCGTCATCATAGCGACCATGTACGTGGACGATGGAGGCGCCTGCTTTGGCGCACTCAGAGGCGGCATCGGCGATTTCGTCTGGGGTGATGGGGAGATTAGGTTGTTGTTCGCGGGTGACTTCTGCGCCTGTTAGGGCGGCTGTGATGATGAGTTTTTCCATGATCTTTGTCTCTTTATTCAGTATATTCTTTGCGCATTCTTGCGCAGACTTTTTAACTCATTTGTAGGGCGGGTGCAACCCGCGCTGTTTTTTCTTTTGGACTTCGTTTTCGCGTTCGCATTTGCTCGTCGTTCACAAGTCTGCATTTTTTATACTTCGTTTTCTCGTTCGAGCTTGCTCGTCGTTCACAGGTCGGGTGTGGCCCGACAGCCAATCACCTTTTTTGCTTCGCCAAAAAAGGTAATCCAAAAAAGGCGACCGTAGACTCGCCCTT
>CAUPNA010000037.1:0-29893 GCA_963512475.1 uncultured Undibacterium sp. | reverse complement strand
GATGGCGAAAATAGCGGGGTCAAGTGTCGTTTGTAAATTGCTTTGTACTACCAATTGATTGAGACGATTCGTCTCTAAACCATCGATGTTCTTCAGAAAGTCGGGTGCTTTGATACCTGCTGCCCATACCACAATGCCGCTAGGAATAAACTTTCCGCTCGCCATCGCCACGCCTTCTTTACTGACTTCAATCACTTTTTCATTGGTATGAATTTCAATCGCAATGCTGCGCAATTCTTTGGCAACGGCATCGGATAAACGTTCTGGCAGCATTTGTAGTAGGCGCGGAGAAGCATCGACGATGACGATTTTTAGTTCTTTTTCTGGATGGAAATTCACCAGCCCATAGCTGGACAAAATCTTGGTGGTCATATGCAGCTCGGCCGCCAGTTCCACCCCAGTGGCACCACCACCGATGATGGTCACCGTAAAGCGACCTTCACCCGCATTTTGGCTTTGTGATTGCGCACGCAGGCAACAATTGATCAACTTGTGATGGAAGCGCTCTGCAGCTTGCAGAGAGTCAAGCATGATGCAGTTTTCTTTGGCGCCCTTAGTACCAAAATCATTGGTCTGGCTACCTAAAGCAATGACCAATTGATCGTAATGAATCGCCTGTTGCGGCAATAGCTCATTGCCGTCTTCATCTATCGTTGGGGCGAGGTAGATTTCTTTCTTCTCACGCGATAGACCTTGCATGCGACCAAGACGAAAATCGAAATGCTTGCTGCGTGCCAGCGCAAAATATTCACGCTCATCCGCATGGCTGTCCAAAGTGCCGGCTGCGACTTGATGTAATAAAGGTTTCCACAAATGGGTGCGATTCGCGTCGATTAGCGTAATTCGCGCCTTGCGTTTTTTTCCAAGTCGCTTACCTAGTCGCACGGCAAGCTCTAGACCTCCGGCACCCCCACCCACAATCACAATTTGATGCAGCGTTTCGCCCATCTGACCGTTCATCTTGTTTCCTTGAAGTTTGGTAATTAGCTAATTATGAACTTATTTGTTGGTTTCTGTTTTTGTAAGTGCCGCGTTCGTGCCGTCATTTTCTCGGATTAGACCCAAATTTTCTCACAAGCGCGGCGACAGCGTATTTTGGGACATTTTTGCTGTTCTCGCTTACTTTCGATGGTGGCTAGCTCACTATTGACGCCTCATTCGCGATAGGATTACGGCAAAAAAGTACATCCTTGATCATTGCAAATTTGAATGGAAAAGCTGGTTTTAGCTTGTTTGGACAGTGACTGCTCACGATGGAGCAAGGTATTTGTGGTGCAGTAATCGGATGGATGTCGATTACAATTGATGCCGCCGTAAAATAGATAGGCTGAACTGAAGAATTTGGGTGACTAGGTTGCACTTAAGCTTGAATATTCTTTACTAAGTCAACGCGCCTGAGTGTCTTTTATCCGCAAACGCATTGCCTCACCCATCATCACCAGCACTGGACCTTCGCTAGGTGTCAAACCAAGCGCTAAGTCCGCCAGTGTCAGGTGCAGGTGCTTTTCCTCAGGCCGACTGCAACTCTCTATTATTACGATAGGATGGTTGGCTGGAAATCCTTTAGCCAGCATGCGTTGCGCGGTCAGTATCGCTTCTTTGCCACCCATGTATTGAATCAGGGTGTCGCAATCAGGAATGCGGGTTTCTGCGGATTCGCCTGGTGCGGTACTTGAGGTGAATAGGGCAACACTGCGTGCCACGCCTCGTTTGGTTAGTGGCAATTTTACGCTGGCGGCAGCCGCCATCGCTGTGGTAATGCCAGGCACAATTTCGAAACGTATGCCAGCTTGTTCCAATGCCGTCATTTCTTCATCGGCACGCCCGAATAGCATAGGGTCACCCCCTTTTAGGCGCACCACTATCGCGTGTTGTTGTGCCGCTTCGACTAATTGTTGATTGATGTGTTCTTGTGCCGCAGAGCGTTGACCACTGCGTTTGCCAACCGAGACCTTAATTGCTTGCGGACTGAGCGCTAGCATTTCGGGCGTGACCAAGGCGTCGTGCAAAACGATATCCGCTTGCGCTAAGAGTTTTGCACCTCGCACCGTAATCAAATCAGCTGCACCCGGACCAGCACCGACTAAATAGACGATACCGGTCTTTATGTTAACGGAGGGTGTAGTTGATTCAGATGGATTAGCCAAGACGTATCATTCCCGCTGCGACAGTTTGATGGGTGACTTCGTCGATCAAAATAAATGCACCTGTTGTACGGGTGGTATCGTAAGCATCGGCTGCGAGAGCTTGCTGTACATTGATATTGACGCGAGCGATGTCGTTCAATTTAAGTGTATCAGTTGCACGGCGTTCTTGGGTATTGATATCTAATAAAGTGTCGACCGATGCAACACGTGCTGCGACCTGACGTGTTGTATGTTTCAGCCAATACTTGCGACGTACGTCTAAGGCGTCTTCAGATAACCAGCACAAATCGGCGCTCAGATTTTTTAATACAGTGGCAGGACGATCAGCACCGGCCAACATATCACCGCGTGAAATATCCACGTATTCATTGAGCAAAATAGTGACTGATTGACCAACCACGGCGGTCTGCAAAGAGCCATCTAAAGTTTGAATATCTTTGACCGTGGCAGTGTGACCAGACGGTTGAACCACGATGCTGTCGCCAACGCTGATCTTGCCAGCTTCGATCCTGCCCATGTAGCCGCGGAAGTCGTTCGCTTCATGACCATTATGGCGCGCCACCAATTGCACAGGAAAACGGAAGGGTTCGTCGTGACATTCATCGTAGACGCTTAAGGATTCCAACAACTCGATTAAAGTTGGCCCTTGGTACCACGCCAGATTATCGCTATTAGTGACGACGTTATCGCCCGCTAATGCCGATAAAGGAATTGGATGCACATCTTTCAATCCTAATTGCGCTGCGAATTCTTGATAGGCACCAACGATGCGGTCGTAGACGGTCTGATCGTAATTCACCAAATCCATCTTGTTGACGGCCACAATCACATGTTCAATTTGCAGTAAATGCGCAATCGTCGAATGACGCTTAGTTTGCGTCAGCAATTCCACGCTGCCATCGTCACCCAGTTTGACTTTGGAAACATCGATCAAAATGATGACGGCATCGGCAGTCGATGCGCCAGTGACCATGTTGCGTGTGTATTGCTCGTGGCCTGGCGTATCAGCAATAATGAACTTGCGTTTTGGTGTGGCGAAATAACGGTAAGCGACGTCGATCGTGATACCTTGCTCGCGTTCTGCTTCTAAACCGTCAGTTAGCAAAGATAAATCAATGGTGTCGCCGACGGTGCGTTTGTGTTTAGCTTTGGAAATTGCACTCAACTGATCGGCAAAAATACCTTTGCTATCGAATAGTAAGCGGCCGATGAGCGTACTTTTGCCATCATCCACGGAGCCAGCTGTGATGAAGCGCAGCAAGCCGCGCTCACGGGCGACATCGATAGAATTGGCGGATTGTTGTACCTGGGTGCTCATTAGAAATATCCTTCTTTTTTACGTTTCTCCATCGATGATTCTGAGGTCTGATCATCCATGCGTGTTGCGCCGCGTTCTGTGATTTGGGTGACTGCGGTTTCTTCGATAATCGCTTCGACTGTTGCCGCATCGGACGAGACCGGGCATGTGCAAGAAATATCACCGACAGTGCGGAAGCGCACGACTTGTTTTTCTACCGTTTCACCAGCACGCGGCGGCGTCAATTCTGTCACTGGCACGAGTAAGCCATTGCGTGGAATGACTTCACGTTCATGCGCAAAATAGATCGGTGGTAGTTCTAATTTTTCGCGAGCGATGTACTGCCAGACATCGAGTTCAGTCCAGTTAGAGATCGGGAACACGCGCATGTTTTCACCTGGATGAACGCGGGTGTTATACAAGTCCCACAATTCAGGACGTTGTGCTTTGGGATTCCATTGACCGAATTCATCGCGGAAAGAAAAGATGCGCTCCTTGGCGCGGGCTTTTTCTTCATCACGACGGGCACCACCGATACAGGCATCAAATTTGTGTTCAGCAATCGTCTCTAACAGTGTCACTGCTTGCGCTGCATTGCGTGAATCAGTTTTTGGATTACGCAAACGCACAGTGCCGCGATTGATAGAATCTTCGACCGAACCTACGATCAGACGCTCGCCCAATTCCGCTACGCGTATATCGCGAAAGGTGATCACTTCTGGGAAATTATGGCCAGTATCGACGTGCACCAAAGGGAAAGGGAATTTACCCGGACGGAAAGCTTTTTCGGCGATACGTAACAACACCACAGAATCCTTGCCACCTGAAAACAGCAGGGCAGGGTTCGTACATTCTGCAGCCACTTCACGCATGATGTGGATGGCTTCCGATTCCAGCCAATCGAGATGGCGATTACTCGCGGCATCAATGAAGTGATTTTCAACTACGGTGTTCATGCTTTACCTTTTAATTCGGTTTTGATTTTCAATTTAGATTGATTTAATACGGATTAATTTACCATCTACGACATGCAAGCCACATTCTTTTGATTCAGGATTTTCCCACCACCAGCGTCCAGCACGCACATCTTCGCCAGGCTGTATGGAGCGAGTGCAGGGTTCGCAGCCTATCGATGGATAGCCTTTGTCATGTAATGCATTGTAAGGCACATTGTTGCTGCGAATATAGTGCCAAACATCGTCTTCTGACCAATCCGTTAAAGGATTAAATTTTTGCATTGCATGTGCGACATCATCTTCTTGTACTGCCAATTCCGCACGAGTGGCAGATTGGGCACGACGTTGACCCGTGATCCAAGCTTTTTTGCCACTTAGCGCACGATTTAATGGTTCGACTTTACGAATTCTGCAGCATTCTTTGCGCATCTCGACGCTGTCATAAAACGCATTTAAGCCGTGCTGTTTGACATAGCTGTCGACTGCTGCGGTTTCTGGCTTGTAAAGCTGCACATCGTAGCCATAGCTTTCTTTGATACGATCTAACATGTTCAAGGTTTCTTTATGTAAACGACCTGTTTCCAAAGAAAAGATACCTATGTTGAGCTTGTGACGCAAAATCAAATCAGTCAACACCATGTCTTCTGCTGCCAAACTAGAAGCGAATACGGCAGGGGAAAACTCAGTCGCAATTTTTTCTAAAATACTGAGCGTCGTCGTCAAGCGTGCTGCAAAATCACTCATTTACACACCTGTTCTTTCCGCACGGCGAAACAGAGGGTTTTTTTCATCGACCGAGCTTTGGTATTTTTCACTGAAATCTGTCAGCCCTTTAATTGCGTCATGAATGTTTTTGTCGGCACGCACCGCAAAAGAATTGAAGCCAACGCGCTGCATGTAGAACAATTGATCACGCAGCACATCACCGATGGCGCGCAATTCACCCGCGTAATTAAAACGAGTACGCAAGTTGTAGGCAATGGAGTAACCGCGACCATCGGCGAACTTCGGGAAATCAACCGCTAATAAAGTAAACAAGGAAAGATCACTATGTAATTCTTTGGCTTGTTCATTACTGCTAAACCAGACCGCGATATCAGCGCGATTTTTTGCACGATCTAATAAATTTTCTCTCTGTAACTGCCATACTTTCAAAGGCACAATGATCTTGCCTTCTGGTACTACGATAGCGTCGGCACTGTCATCTTCGGATAATTGCAAAATTTCCCAATCATCATCGACAACTGCGCGATCTTTAATTATTTTACTCATTCCATTCTCCCCTTAGTACACAACTGCAGAACCGGCATCTTCTCCGTGATGCTCGATTGTTTTTATAGGTGTTGCATAAACATATTCTTTGAATGGCGCGATCCCCAAACGTTGTGCGGTATCGATGAAACGCTCGCCATTCACACGATCGCGCAAATACACTTGCACGATGCGGTCTATCACTTCTGGCATCTGTCCTGCTGAAAATGATGGTCCTATGATCTTACCGATGGCAGATTGATTGCCCTGCGCACCACCGATAGACACTTGATACCATTCACTACCATCTTTATCGACACCCAAGATACCAATATTGCCCACATGATGATGTCCACAGGCATTGATACAGCCTGACATATTCAATTCCAGGTCACCGATATCATGCAAGTAATCGAGATCGTTGAAGCGATCGGTAATATCGAGTGCAATGGGAATCGATTTTGCATTTGCCAGTGAGCAGAAGTCGCCACCCGGGCAACAAATTATATCGGTCAACAAACCAATATTTGGTGTTGCTAAACCATGTGCTTTTGCTTCTTTCCAAAGATCGAATAAACGACTCTGTTCAACATCGGCCAGCACTAAATTTTGTTCGTGCGTCACTCGAATTTCGCTAAAACTATAGCGATCAGCCAAGTCCGCGACGAAATCCATTTGATCAGCATTCGCATCACCAGGAGGAACACCAGGTTTCTTAAGTGACAACACAACGGCATTGTAACCTGCTTGTTTATGCGGTTTTACATTCCGCTTCACCCAATTAGAAAATGCCTTATTTTCTTGTTGTAATTGCACAAAAGTGCTGTCGGTCTCAGGCAAATTGGCATAGGCGGGCGCAGTGAAATAGGCGGCAACCCGTTGTAACTCAGCTTCCGTGAGGGTGCCTGGGCCATCTTTGATATCTTGCCATTCGTCTTCGACTTGACGCGCGAATTCTTCCGTGCCTATGGCTTTGACCAGAATTTTGATACGTGCTTTGTAAATATTGTCGCGACGGCCAAATTGGTTATAGATACGCAAAATCGCTTCCAAATAGGTCATGACGTGCTGCCATGGAAGGAATTCACGAATCACGCTACCCAAAATTGGGGTACGACCCATGCCACCGCCAACCATCACTTTAAAGCCAATTTCGCCAGCATCGTTATGTACAACAGTTAAGCCGATATCATGGACCGCAATTGCCGCACGGTCTTCTTTCGCACCATTGATCGCGATCTTAAATTTACGCGGCAAGTAGGCGAACTCGGGATGGAAAGTGGTCCATTGACGCAAGATCTCTGCATAAGGCCGAGGATCAATGATTTCGTCTGCAGCCACACCAGCAAATTCATCTGACGTGATATTGCGCATGCAATTACCCGAGGTTTGAATCGCGTGCATTTCTACGCTCGCCAATTCCGCCAGAATATCGGGTGTGTTTTCCAGATCAATCCAGTTGTACTGAATATTCTGACGCGTCGTGAAATGGCCGTAACCACGGTCATACTTACGCGCGATAAAAGCGAATTTGCGCATTTGTGTCGATGACACCAAACCATAAGGCACGGCGACGCGTAACATGTAAGCGTGACGCTGCATGTATAAACCGTTTTGCAAACGCAGGATACGGAATTCATCTTCCGTTAATTCATTCGCGATGCGGCGGCTTACTTGATCGCGAAACTGCGCGACGCGTTCTTGAACGATCAAATGATCATGTTGGTCGTAACGATACATCTTCAAACTTCCTATATAAATGCACCTGAGCACTTGATTTTCAAATACGGCATGCTTACAGACAGGGCATTGGGGTTATGAACGTAATGGTATAAAAGTGCGTTGTTGATATAAATTAATCGGCTACAAGTTTGCTTTTGCTAAATGGAGAAATTAAAGCACTAACTTGCAAGCAACCAATGTCAAGGTCGTCGCCAAAATACCTCGCAATAATTTTTCTGGTACGGCTTTTGCCGCCATTGAGCCCAAGGTGATGCCAGGTATGGAGCCTAGCAATAATGAGCCTAACAATTCCCAGTTAATCGAACCCAGCCACCAATGTCCAATTGCTGCGATCGCAGTCAATGGCACGGCATAGGCAATATCAGTGCCAGCAACGTGTGCTGCTGGCATTGTCGGGTATAACAACACCAAAATAGTGGCTCCTATCGCGCCAGCACCAATCGAGGAAATTGTGACCAATACACCTAAGATTGCACCGGCAGTAATCGTGGCGATAGCGAGTTTTTGCCCATGTAATTGGCGTTCTGGGTGAGCATTGATCCAGGCGATTAATTTGCCACGATATAAGATCGCGATGACGGTTAAGAAGACTGAACCAGCGATGGAGTAGCGAATGATTTGTCCTAATTCTTCACTCAATCCACCAAATTGTTTCAAGGCTAGGGTAGCAAATAAGGCGGCAGGCAGTGCGCCAAAACACAACAAGCGCACCACATGCCATTCGACTGTGCCGCGCAAACGATGGGTGAAAGTACCTGTTGCTTTAGTAATGGAAGCGAACGCGAGATCAGTACCCACCGCGACCGCAGGCGAGACGCCGAATAACAGGGTCAGTAAAGGCGTCATTAAAGAGCCACCACCGACACCAGTCAAACCGACTAGCGTGCCAACTGCGAAACCGGAAATAATATAGGTAAGTGTCATAGCGCCCCAAACAAAGTAGCATGCATGATAAGTCCATGCCGCTTTATAACAAACTACTTAGTATTTATTTGCTTATATGTGGTTTGACTATATAGAAATGCGAAATTTTTTGTTTTGTCGGTTTTTGAGAGAAAACGGACAAAATGGTCGCTGTTTACTGAAAATTGCCTGAGGCTAATTGGGCGCGCATCGTGCCGACCATTACCCATGAAATCGGCCAAACAGATAAGAACCTATGTTGTTAAAGTGTTTAGATCCAGAAGGCATCGTCAGTGCTCAAGTAAATGAAGTGTTACTTGACTCTTGGGCGACGATGCCTTAACTAGCGAAATCAGAACTCTGGGATCAGTGCATTTAAATCTGTCACGCCCACGTCAGCGCCAGCCTGGCTCAACATGGTCGTGATCTGGCCGCGATGATGGGTCTGGTGATTGAAGACATGCATGAGCAGGCTGAATAGTTGCTTTGAGTGCGGATTACTTTTGATATCTAGGTACGATACAGGTTTTGCCAGATCTTGGTCTTGTGCTTGCAGGCTCAGTTGTATCAACATCGTATCGAGTTTGTGGCGATAGTTGCGCAGGGTGTCAAAGTCTTCAAATAATGTTAAATCAAGCGCCTGTATTGATTGTAATTGCTTTGCTTCTTCTAATTCCCATTCCGATGGAAAGCTAGCACTTAGACGCTTAATCCAGATGGTATCCGCCACTGCCAGATGATTTAAGGTCGAGAAAATAGAGCCAAAAAATGCGCCACGATTTTCTCTTAATGCGCTTGCCGATAAACTGGCAGCAGTGTCATATAATTTTTCATTCATCCATTGATTATATTTCGCCATCAATTGCACATGTTGGTTCAGTGACATAAGCTTTCCTTGATTGACATCTTTCATTTACACCAGCCTGTCTCGCTAGTTTGAATCTAGCAGTCTACAATAGCTTGCTCTTTTTTCGTCATTCATAGCGCATTAGGCGCAAATTTTTACGCATCTTTTAAGGACTTTTTGTGGATTTTGATACCTTACGCTCATTGGCATTTCATCGTGAGATGGTCGCCAGTCGTCGCTTAATGCAGCGTGATAACTTGTCGTTGGATGCAGCTTTGAAACAAGTATTGAGTGATGTCGCTGGTCAGCAGGGATTAGATCATTTGTTAGAAGAACGGCGTCTTGGGCGTATCTTATTAATTGAGCGCAAGGAAAAGAAACGTTACCTATCACAACAAAGACACCAAGTAAAACAAGAAAAAAAGTCGATTCCGGTCACGAAGTGGTGTGCTTGGTTCGACGGTTCGGCGCGCCCCAATCCCGGCGCTTGCGCGATTGGTGCAGTACTAATCGCACCAGATGGTCGCGCGTGGCAATTGAGCCGCCAAATTGGTTACGGCAATAGCAGTGTGGCTGAATATCACGCTTTGATCGCGCTTCTGGAATTGGCAGTAGCGCAGAATGCGTGCGACATGGTGATTTATGGTGACAGTCGGGTCGTGATAGATGATCTCGATCCCAAGACCAAAAATTATGCGCAAGCTTTGGACGATTTACGTCAGGAGGCTAAGGACTTGCTACAACAAATTGATGGAGTGAGCTTGCAATGGATACCTCGCTCCAGAAATCAACAAGCAGATAGGCTGGCGCAGCATGCTTTTGAAAAAATGCATCAATGCTAGCCTCAATTGCAGGCGTAAACGAAATCAGGACAATCTGATTGCAGCTCAGATTGTCCTGACCATATAAGTGTTTCGGAACTTTAAAAAATACCCTGCAAAGAAATCGACAGTAATTTTGAGTCGCCAAAGAAAGGGTAGGGATAATTTGACTTATCTTTGGAAACATCGTATTGGATTTTTAACGCAGTATCCTTATGAAAATCCCAGCGTAACGATAAATATTGGGTTTTTCGACCTTCAGTTGGTGCATTAATAGTGGTGTATTGCGAGTAGGTATACATGGGGGTCCACGCACCAAATTGGTAACCAAATCCAAGCAAGGCATACTTGTACACATTGTTCAAACCTTTGCTCGCATCTACTTGCTGATAGCGATCAACCTCAGCTTTGATCAGCCAATTTTTATAATCCATATTGGCGGAGATACCCATAATCTGGGTGGATTGATCATTTACCAGGTAGAGATTGCCGCCACCGGGCTTGTCTTGCCATAGCGTGTCTTTGTAGCGCATATACATGGCGCGTACATCAACAATGCCATTATTAGCTGCGACGGAGACGCCAAGAATTTTTTTCCAAGATTCATTCGTCGGTGTTGTGTAGTAAATCAGGGTATCGTAGGCGTTGTTCTTTTGCGTGTAGCCGCCGGTCCATGCAGAGACTGTTGTCGCCCAATCCGACTTACCTAATTGCGTACGATAGCTGACATTTGCACCGTTATAGGCATAGATAGGCCAGCCATAGACATCCGGTGCTGGACGTACCCACGGATAGGCATAACCTATGTAAAGATAGTCGCTGTAATAATACAAGGGAATTCGCATTTTCCCGGCTTGAAAAGTCCAGGCGGAATCTGGTGCCGGTGTCCATGTTGCATAAGCCCAATCAATCGTAGGTCGAGAGCCTGCATTTGGATTGTTGGCGCGACTAATGATCTGCGTGGTGGCAGAAAAATTGGGGGTAAAATCCTTTTTGATTTGAATTCCCAATAAGGATTCCTGATTAAACTGAAAGCCCTTATTTTTTTCATAGACGCCCGCATATTCCCAGGCTTGCATAGAGCAAGGGCATTGCCATTGCTGATAAGTCCAAGGCGTACTGCTATTTAAAGCTGATCCGCTCAGCACCTTGGCACCGGTAATATTATAGAAGCCGGTGAGTTTAAATGTGCCATCATCGCTTAAATCGATTGCCTGGCTCACAGACGGATAGAGCAGACAGAGAGCGAGTGCAAGTAGTGATTTTTTCATTATTCAATCTCCAGAAAAAGGTATCGCCTGAGTTGGATTACGGAATCAATGCCACTACTTTGACGCTATCATCGACCGCAGATTTCTCGATATACCCGATGGCATTCACGTTTTCTCGAATGGCTTTTTTAACCTCGTCACTACTCTTATATTCTCTTGGCGGTTTTCCTTTTCCGGTAAAGACGATACGAGCCCAAATCGCTTGTACTTGTGGCGGTTCTTTTTCCAAGACTTTTTTGTAAAATTCGAGGCGTATGGGTGAACCACTTGCCTGTTCGAGAGGGGTAAATTGCACAGAGCCGCCCAGAAAAAATTGTGCCGCTTGTGAAGTGCTCATGCTTTTCGTGTCACTTTGTGGATTGACCACGATGACAAGCTCAGCATAGACGGGGGGGGCAATCATCGTTAGTGCTGCGATCATTGCAATAGAGCGTATCATCTGTTTCATAGTTTTTCCTGTTCATAACGCATGTCAGAATGAAAATCTAAGTCCACTAGCTACAACTTAATTGTATGATGATTTTGAGAAGTGTCCGCAGCTTGTTGCCTTGCTTCCACATTATTTTTTGCTGAGTTAACTTATTGAAAATGTCTTGACGAAAAAAAGTAAAATATTAACTAACTAGACAGATAACGAAGAGTGAACAAAGAGTGAATAATAGAATCTGCGGGAAGTGATGGGGTCAACTAATTGTAAGCGTCATTCTCGGGCGTAACATCACTATTCCAAATAAACAATAATAGGAGACAAAATGAGTGAACCAACTAGTGGGCGCGATGGTGACAGTGCTGCCCCAGACATTCGCATGGTGATTGATCAAAAGAGCGCATTTCCACCGGTAGCGCGGCTTGGTGCTTTCCGTGCATTCCATTGGTTGTATTTAGGTTGGCAGGATTTTCGTGCGGAACCCATGGCAGGACTGTTTTATGGCATTTGTTTTGCTGCGATGGGTGCGATATTGAAATTGACACTGGCCAATGCGCCGCAATATTTATCCGCATTAACTTGCGGTTTTTTGCTGGTAGGACCACTGCTTGCTCTGGGTTTGTATGACGTTAGCCGCCGTATCGAAAACTTGCGATCAGGCATGCTTGGTAGTGCATTTTCTATGAGGGGGCGTTGGAGTAATATTGGAACATTTGCCGTGGTTTTGGCGGTGATTATGATGGTATGGGCTCGTGCTTCGTTAGTCATTTTTGCCCTGTTTTATAACAAGGGTATGCCAACTATGGAAGGTTTTTTGGCGAAGCTATTTTCTTTGGAAAATGTCGAATTCTTGTTTGTCTATGCTTGCGTCGGTTTTATTTTTGCTAGCTTGGTATTTGCGATTAGCTGGGTCTCAATTCCTTTGATGTTGGATAGAGATACCGATGCAATTACGGCGATGATTATCAGTATTGTTGCTTTATTCGTCAATGTGCCTTTGACGATGGTGTGGGGGTTGACCATTGTCGCTTTTGTTGCACTAGGTTTTACGACTTGGAATCTAGGATTTATTATTGCAATGCCTATCATAGGACATGCCACTTGGCATGCCTACCGCGAGGTCGTTGGGCCGGCGGATCATCGCAGTTAATTGAAGTATCAGATTGAAATATCGGATTGAATAAAAAATGGCACAGAGTTTTTAATTCTGCGCCATTTTTTTCGATTCAAATCTATTTTTATTAGACCAATTTTTATTAGACCTATTTGAGCGGAGGAATCGCCTGTGGTACTAGAGGTTTAATCGGTTGCTCTTTGAGTTTTTTCTGCAAATAATTCAAGGCGGCTTCCAATTGCTTATCTTCGCCTTTGAACGTTGCATTGGGCAGATTATCGACTTCAATATCGGGTACGACACCGACACCTTCAACTAACCAACGACCGTCTTTGACGTCGAATTGTGCATTTTCAGCAGCACGTACCATGCCGTTGTCGCTCAAAGTATTTCGATCCGATAACCAAACACCAGCGCCTGCCGTGCGCTTGCCAACCAAGGGGCCGAGGTTGAGTGTCTTTACCCCAGCTGCAAATGTTTCGCCGTCAGAGTAAGTCAATTCATCAATCAAGACCACCAGATGACCACGGAAAGTTTGTTGCATATTGGCATAGGGTTGATTACCGGCTGATGACCAGAATGCCCACGCTTTACGCAAGAGTTTTTCTATGATCCAGCTATCAATATTGCCGCCATTATTCCGGCGTACGTCGATAATTAAACCATCACGATCGAAATTCGCGTAGAAGTCACGGGCAAAACTGGCGACATCCGCTGGTCCCATAGCACGCAAATGCAAGTAACCGATTTTGCCATCCGAGTTACGATCGACTTTGCTTGCCAAGCTTTGCTCCCAATCGCTATAGCGCAAGTTAGCTTGTTTAATCATATTGACGGGAGATACCAGAACAGTTTTGTTATTGGTACCGCGCTTTACTTGCATCAATACTTGTTTGTCGGCCTGATTTAATAAGAGATCAGAAATATCACGTGCGGCTAGTACCTCTTTGCCATTGATGGCGGTGATGATGTCGCCATTTTTGATGTCGAGATCAGGATTATCTAAAGGAGCGCGTTGTGATGGTAAGTCTGGTTCGCTGCGGTAGATGTAATCGATGCGGTAGCCGTCTGCGACTTTGCTGAGCACAGCGCCGAGACCGGCCGCTTGTCCATCAGGCGCTGCGCGACGCACATCGCCAGGGCGGACTTGAGAATGCAAAGAGCTGACTTCACTGACCATTAAAGCGAGCACGTCATTCAGTTCCGCACGGTCAGTAATGCGTTCAACTAAGGGCGCATATTTTTCACGTACTTTGACCCAATCTACCCCGCGCATATTGGTGTCGTACAAGAAATCGCGGTGCATGCGCCAAGCGTCCATGTACATTTGCTTCCACTCTTGGCGTGGGTTGGAACTGAAACTCCAATCCTCAATTTTTACCTTCGCCTTACTTAGATCTCCAGGTGCTTTCGCCGCAGTATCGACGACGTAAAATTCACCATTGCCGCTACCTGTGTGTACAAGTACCCGCTTTTTATCCAGTGATAAGTCGAAGTTACGTATGCCTGCTGCAAAGACTTCTGCCTGTGGCGCTGTTTTGCTGATGGCCAAGGTTTTTAAATTGCTGCGGCTACGATCATTGGCATCACGCTCCATGAAGTACAAGCGTTTATCGTCAGCGATCAAACGGCGATAATTTCCCGCAGGGATAGGTACTTCATATAAACGTTCAGCCAAACCTTGGTAGACGATGGCATTTCCCGATTTTTTGACGGGCGCGGCGTCGGCTTTTTTTCCAGCATCTTTACTAGTGTCAGCGATTTCCGTTTTTTCGCTTGCCTTATCTATCGTCTTTTCAGAGGTCTTGTCCGTATTTTTATCGCTGATTTTGCTCAATTCATCGTCAGGCTTAAATGGGAATCGATTTCCCGGTTGCAAAGCCAAAGCAAAGATGCCCGCCCGTTTATCGAAATAGGTACCCATATTGCGGTCACCCCAAGGTGCACCGATGCCGGGTTGGAAATTGCGATTCGATAAAAAATATAACCACTTTCCATCACTTGAGAAAGCGGGGGATTCAGACTCATAGCGGTCAGTGGTGACAAAATGGGTTTGCTTGCTGTCGATATCGTACAAGCCAATCTGGTTGCGTCCTTGTGAACTATTGCCGCGAACCATCGCCAATGTCTTGCTATCAGGTGACCAGACGATTTCATCGTGCGTGCCGTTGCCGCCTTTGGAAGCGTCATCAATGACCACATTCGACTTAGTCGCGAGATCGAGCAACCAGAGACGGCCGCGTTTATCGATATGCGCTAAATATTTACCATCTGGTGATGGACCCATTGCTAGTCGGTGGGTTTCACCATCTTTGGTTAATTGCTCTGGCTTACCATTGCCATTCGTTGGGAAGCGCCAGATTTCATTTTCACCTGTGCTGTCTACGAAAGCATAGACATAACGATCATCGTGAGAAAATACAGCCTCACGTGCTCTGGCTCCATCAGGTAAATTGATATCGACACGACGCTGCGTGCCAGTACCTGCGATGCTCATCTGACCGCGTGCAGTGAAGACTAATTTTTCATCTTTGCCGGCAACTTGAACATTAGTCAAAAATTCTAAAGGGTTTTTGATATAACGCTGGCGTGACTGATCAAAGTCGGAAACCAAGTCAACATTCAGTAATTTATCGCTTGATCCAGCCAGATCCAGTACATGCAAATTGGCACCTAGTTGATAGACTATCTTGCCATCACCTAATTGCGGGTTTCTGACTTCCCATTCTTTATGTTTGGTCACTGCACGTGCATCACTACCGTCGAGATTGGCAGTATAAACATTGTAAGCACCATCACGATCACTTAAGAAATAGAGACGATTTTTCCAAAGCATAGGGCGACGGTTATTTGATTTTTCTTTGGCGAAAATATTGACTGCTTCAGCCTTACTTTGCAAATCGAATTTCCATAGTTGCGCTAAAGCACCACCGCGATACATCTTTGCATTGTCGTTGCGAGTATGCAGACCGAGGCGGGTGAAGTACAAAGTTTTACCGCTTTCATCCAAGGCAGCCTCATTGGCGTCGGTAACAGGAAACACCTGACGTTGCAGGTTCTGCGGATTGATTGCAGAGATGACGGTTTGAGCACTGGGTCCCACTTGATTTTGGCTAGTCACCAAGACTTCGCCTTGCGCGCTCCAGCCCAATACCGTCACTGCCGTATTTTCAAAGCTAATACGTTTAGGTACACCACCTGCAAGCGGCATCACATACGCCTCCTGAGTACCTTCGTAGCTGGCGGAACAAGCGAGCCACTTCCCATCTTGGGAGATCGCTGAGTTGGTTTCTGCGCCCAAATGGGTGGTCAGGCGCTGCGCTGCGCCGCCATTGATGCCGACTTTCCATAAGTCGCCTTCAGAAGTGAAAACAACAGAGTCAGCGCGGATAGAAGGGAAACGAACATAAGCGTTGTCGTTGGGCGCAGCGTAGGCTGAAGCAATCATGCCGCCTAAGGATAAGCTAAACAATAGAGAGCGAATTTTCATGGTTTTAGACGAATAGGGTTGAAGAAAAAAAATAAAAGAATGGGCGATCGCAAGACTGTTTAATTAGTGCACATAGCGTAAATACCTCAATTAGTTCGATATGATAATGTGACATTTACACAAGTTTCTTCTTGCTAGCTTTCACCGCAGGCTCATTGCTTTGTAATAGCCAGACTTGTGTGAAATTTTTAATAAAGCATTGAGACCATTGAAGCTTGAAATAGTTCTCTACTTGACGGCGTGGCTCATCAAATTGCATATTTGGGGGGGCGGCTGTTGTTTGAGCAAGGCGTGTTGCCTGATCGCTTTTGCATATGCCGCAAAGCGGGCGCCTAGCATTGCTGTGAGCCGGTCAGATCGTGCTGAAGCCAGAGCTTAGGACAGAATGCTGCATCTGTCTAAATAATCATATCAAAAGCGAAAGGCTAGCTCTGTGACTATTTCGACTCTGTTGCACGCCTAAATAGTGGGTCAAACTAACCGAAGTTATGTAAAACAGTTTTTATTTTTTGTACTGCTATTAATTTATGGTTAAATGTTCATAAGCCCATAAAAATGACGATGATGATAAATTTTGGATCTACTATTATTTTACGCAAGTGGGCATGTACGCTGATTAAACTGCTTTTCTCTCTAGTTCTTGCTCTGGGACTGAGTTTTCCAGTGTATGCGGATAACGCTGCGCCAACAATTATCCTAGTTGGAGAGGATGATTGGTATCCCTATTCAGCTTATAAGGACGGAAAGCTACAAGGTCTGGCTGTCGATCTGATTGAGGCGGCTTATGCTGCAGTTGACGTAAAAGTGCAATTCAAAACAGCGTCTTATTTACGCTGCATGATGCTAGCCGAAAGCGGTCAAGAGTTGGGCTGCTTTGATAGTTTGAAAGATAGCAAACTACTCAAAACACATTTGTTTCACCAAGAGCCGATATTTAAAGCTGAAATTGGGATATACGCGCGCGCAAGTTCAAAAGAAAATAATATAAAACCGCGAGACTTGAGAGATAAACATGTCGGCGTTACCCATGGCTATACCTACTCGGATGAAATCGATGGCACACAATTAATTCGGCGGGAAGTGGCACCAACCGACGTGTCGAATCTGCGTAAATTATTAATTAATCGCTCTGAGTATTCTTTGGTGTATACGCGAGTAGTCGATTATCTGTTGGCGAAGTATCCTGCAGAATTTAAAGATAAAATCCGTCAGGTGGGTAGTCTGAATCAAAGTGAGTTATATCTAAGCTTTTCTAAACATCGTCCTGAAGCAAAGAAATTTGCCAATTTACTTGACCTAGGTTTGCGCAAAATAAAAAAAAATGGCGTGTATGCCCAGATCGAGCAGAAGTGGCGCATTCCCGCTCCGTAATCGCCGAGTTCAAAAACTCATCTTAGTAGCCGATGGTCTGTGCCGCTTCATGCACCAATTGTTTAAATAAGTTATGGCGCATCGCACTTATCTGACCACTTTTTACCGCATCCAAAACGGTGCAGCCCGGTTCTGTATGGTGATGGCAATTGTAGAATTTGCAATGACCAAGATGTTGCAAAAATTCTGGGAACGCGCGCTCTAGCATCCCTTCACTTAAGTGATGTAAACCGAATTCCTGAAAGCCGGGCGAATCAATGACATACGTTGGCTTACCCTCAAATTCTTCCATCTGAAACAGGCGCGTGAAGGTTGTCGTGTGTTTGCCCGTATCTAACGCAGCTGAAATTTCCCGTGTAGCGATCTCAGCGTCGGGAATCAAAAGATTAATCAGCGAAGATTTTCCCATTCCGGATTGACCGATTAAGATTGTGCTTTGTCCTTGAATCAAAGACAGCATTTTTTCGCGCGTCGCTTCTGCTTGCGCCGTGACTGATACTTCGTGTACTGGATAGCCAAGAGAGGCATACAAGCCGACACGCTCGCGCGCTTTCGGTAAGCTGGTAGTGACGTCAATTTTGTTTAAAACGATATGGGCTTTGATACCTGATGATTCTGAAGCGACCAGGGCGCGTGAGATTAAATCGTCAGAAAAACTAGGTTCGGTGGCTACCACCACGATCAATTGTGTTAGATTCGCCGCCAGCATTTTTGATTTGTACTGGTCAGAGCGATACAGCAGCGTAGTGCGCGGCACGATGGATTCGATCACCCCTTGATTGGCGGAGGTCATTTGATATTCAACGATATCGCCCACCGCCACATCACTTTTTTTACCGCGCGTCACACAGTGTAATTTAATGCCATCAGCCTGAATCAGATAATGACGACCATGCGCAGCGATCACCGTACCTTGTTCGGTCGGGCCCGATTTCTTTTGCGGAGAAAATTTCTTAGACATGCAGTTCGTTTAACCGAAAGTCTGTGTGAAGATGACGTCGAGCTTGGCTGCACAAATGAAATCATTTTCTGAGATACCCCCTTTGCCACCATTGACCGTATGCGTATCAAATTTGACGACGCAACGATTATAAGTGACGACTAATTCTGGATGATGATCTTCTTCGTGAATGGTGTATGCGATAGCATTCACGAAAGCCAAGGTCTCATAATAATTTTTGAAGTTATAAGTCTTAACGATACGTGGACCTTCTTGTGCCCAACCCGGTGTTGCGGCGAAGAAGGCAGTCAATTCTTGGTCTTGCAAACCAATTTCAGTGTGGGCAGATTTTTTTGCTAGGAGATCAGATGTTTTCATAGAATTTTTTGAATAATGAGTTGTTTGTGACTATGACTTAGGCCAAGGCTTGCTGATGTAAATGTGCAATCCGGATTGACGCTGGCGGATGCGAGTCATAAAAAGCAGAATGTACAGGATCCGGCGTTAAAGTTGAGGCATTATCTTCATATAGTTTGACCAGAGCCGACACCAAGTCATTTGCGTTCGTATGTTTCACCGCAAAGGCATCGGCTTCGAATTCATGTTTGCGTGAGCTGATGGACGTTAGTGGAGAAAGTATGAAAGTGAAGACTGGCAAGGTCAGCATAAACAAGATCAAAGCCATCGCACTATTCGACGAAGCGAATGAAATAGGATCGACGCTTAAGCCAGTGTAAAACCAGATTTGTTGTTTCAAATAACCGAGCAAAGCCAGGAATCCCAGCGATACCGCGAACATCACCACCATACGTTTGACGATGTGCTTAAGTTTAAAATGGCCAAGCTCATGCGCCAGGACAGCTTCTACTTCTTGAGGTGCCAAACGTTCGATCAAGGTATCGAAAAACACGATGCGTTTGGTTTTTCCAAAGCCAGAAAAATAAGCATTACCATGCGCACTGCGTTTTGATCCATCCATGACAAATAAGCCGCTAGAGGCAAAGCCTACGCGTTGCATTAAACCTTCTATGCGTGTGCGTAACGCCTCATCCGCAAGTGGTGTGAATTTGTTAAATAAGGGCGCTATCCAGGTTGGGAAAATCAACATCATCAAGAGTTGAAATCCGCTAAAGACTAGCCAAGCGTATAGCCACCATAAATTGCCAGACTTATCCATTAAGCTAATGACGACCCAAACTAAAGGCAAACCAATGGCTGCGCCGATTGCACTACCTTTGATCATATCGGTGAAAAATAATTTCACCGTCATTTTGTTGAAGCCAAATTTTTCTTCTAATACGAATTGGCGGTATAAATCGAATGGCAGATCAATCGCACCGCTAATGAATGCAAATGCGACTAGCAAGCTTAGTTGATAGCTCATGCCGTCGCCCAACCAGTGAAACAAAGTTGTCGCTAGCAATTGCAAGCCGCCAAATAGCGTAAAACCGAGCAAAACTAAGACGCTGACGAATAAAGAAATCAAACCAAAACGCGTCTTGGCTATCGTGTAGTCAGCCGCTTTTTGGTGTGCTTCTAAACTTATTTTCTCGGCGAACTCAGCGGGAACAGCCGCGCGATGCCTCGCCACATGTTTTAATTGGCGAGAAGATAGCCAAAATTGCAAACTTACTGTAATGCCAAGAAAAACAACGAATAAAACCGAAAACGTATATGAATTCATGGGAAAATGCTGCTTTATCAGAAAAATGTTTATGGCAATTATCTTTTAATCATTATTTATGGATTAAAAAATGACGCCCAATAATATTAAATAATGCCAAGTTAAGGTTCTAGGAAGAATTATGTCACAAGAGAGCAATGTTCAAGCAAATGAAACCACCAGCGTGGTGCCAGCCAAACCAGCGAAACCCAATGAAATGAATTTGATTTGGGTTGATATGGAGATGACAGGCCTCGATCCCGATACCGATAAAATCATCGAAGTGGCGGTCGTTGTGACAGATATGCAATTAAATGTCTTAGCGGAAGGGCCCGTATTTGCAATTCATCAATCCGATGAAGTTTTGAACAAGATGGACGCTTGGAATAAAGGTACACACGGACGTTCCGGTTTGATCGACAAAGTAAAAGCGTCAACTGTAACGGAAGCTGATGCCGAGAAAGCCTTGATTGAATTTTTGAGAGCCTATGTACCAGCGGGCAAATCACCGATGTGCGGCAATACGATTTGCCAGGATCGTCGTTTTATGTTTCGTGGTATGCCAAAACTGGAAGCCTTCTTCCATTATCGCAATTTGGATGTATCGACTTTGAAAGAATTGTGCCGCCGTTGGAAGCCCGCTTTGTCTAGCGGCTTCAAGAAACATCAAAAACATACGGCGCTGGCCGATATCATTGAGTCTATCGAAGAGTTGAAATACTATCGCGAGCATTTTATTAAGGAGTAATCCTCACATAAACTTGCCGACTTAAAATGAAAAAGGCTGACGATAATGTCAGCCTTTTTCATTGCGACGACAATTGATTTATACGCCCAATAATTCAACTTCAAAAATCAAAGTCGCATTCGGTGGAATGACGCCGCCAGCGCCACGTGGGCCATAACCTAAGGCTGCAGGAATAGTGAGGATGCGAGTACCACCGATTTTCATACCTTGTACCCCTTCGTCCCAGCCTTTGATGACCTGACCCGCACCCAGTGCGAATTCAAAAGCATCGTTGCGGTCTTTACTTGAATCAAATTTCTTACCCGCGCTACCATCGGGATTCTGCAACCAGCCTGTGTAATGTACCAGTACATTTTTTCCGGCAGTGGCTTCGGCGCCTGTGCCTTCAATTTTATCTTCGTATTGCAAGCCGCTGACGGTCGTGATCGCTGACATAGTGTTTCCTTAAACGTAATAAGATGGAAGAAAATGGTGTAACTAATGAATTTTCGTTAGGTGATATTTTAGTCGAAAATAGTGGTGACCACCGAAGTACTAACTAAGCAGTGCTTGCCGCATTTGCAAGGTAGAATAGTGGTTCGATTTTTACTCCGCTCGCTATCTCAAAGGTTGTTACGATGCATTTACAAGAAGTCATGCGCTCATGGGCGCGCGCCTTAGCAGCACAATTTCGTTTCAAAATTCTTCTGTTAAGCCTGATTCCTCTGGTGATTTCACTTTGTTTGTGGGGTGGCTTGATGGCGTGGCGTTTGCAGGCATTGTTTGACTTTATCCAAAGCTATTTTTCTGAACACAATAGCTTTTCATCTGCTAGTGCGGTACTAAATTCCTTGGGTTTGCTAGCTTTAAAAACGGTGATCGTACCTTTGTTGGCGATGTGGGCGCTGTTGCCTTTGATGATCATGAGTTGCCTCGTCTTTATTGGTATTTTGGTGATGCCTGGCATTGCGAAGCACGTTGGTGCTAGGGACTACCCAATGCTAGAAAAACGTCAGGGTGGTTCCGTCTTCGGTGGTTTTGTGTTCTCACTCGGATCGCTGTTCCTGTTCGTATTCGTCTGCGTTGCGACTTTACCCTTAATTATCTTTCCGCCTGTTTATGTTTTAGTTCAGCCATTGTTATGGGGATGGTTGACGTACCGCATTATGAGCTATGACGCATTAGCGAGTTTTGCTGATCCTGAAGAACGTAAAATGTTGGTAGCAACACATCGTCCTGCATTGCTAATGATCGGTTTAGTGGCGGGTTGGGTTGGTAGCCTTCCATCAATGTTGTGGATGGGGGGCGCGATGTCTATGGCTTATGTCGCGTTCTTTCCTTTTTTCGTCAGCATGGCGATTTGGATGTACTTAGTTATTTTTATTTTTACTGGCCTGTGGTTTCAATATTACTGCCTGGCCGCATTGCAAAAAATGCGTCAGGCAAAATTGGAACAGGAAGTCGTTTTAGAGCGCATTGCTACTTAGTGTGAACGCGTTATATTGATTAGGAAATGTGGAGTAAATCATGGCAATAGGACTCATCATTATCGGTGATGAAATTTTATCCGGAAAACGTGTCGATCAGCATTTGCCGAAAGTCATAGAGCTATTGAAAGAGCGTGGTTTAAGTTTAGATTGGGCGGAATACGTCGGCGATGATCGCGCCCGGATTACGGCGACTTTGCAGCGTAGTTTTGCGAGTGGAGATATTGTTTTTAGCACAGGTGGTATTGGTGCTACCCCCGATGATCATACTCGACAATGTGCGGCCGCCGCATTGAATTTGGATATTGTTTTGCATCCCGAAGCGAAAGCCTTGATTCATCAGCGTATTCTAGAAATGAATTTGACGCTTGACATGCCAACGGCCTTGGATGGTCCCGATTATTGGCGTCGTTTGCAAATGGGTGAGTTTCCGCAAGGCGCTGCCATTATTCCGAATCCGTTTAATAAGATTCCTGGCTTCGCGATTCGCGAGCATTATTTTGTGCCGGGTTTTCCTGTCATGGCTTGGCCTATGATTGCCTGGGTTTTAGATACCCATTACGCACATTTATTTCACCAGCAAGCCAAAGACGAAAAAGCAGTTTTGGTATTCGAAGTTGCGGAGTCTTTACTTACGCCGATGATGGAAGCTTTGGAGTTGAAATACCCGTTGATCAAAGTATTTAGCTTACCTAGTGTCGGCAGCGAGACGATACGCCGTCACATAGAGTTAGGTGTTAAAGGAGAGCCAGCACAAGTCGCATCCGCGTTCGCTGAGATGCTCTTGGTTTTAGATCAGTTTCGAGCGGAATATACATCGACGTAAATTGGCATCGTTGCTTGGTAGGTAATTGACTTATTGATCAAATCGGTTGAAATGGAACAACTATGTCGAAAATTAAATTTACGCTGTTTTCCATGAAGGACGCTTTGTTTGCGTTCGGCCCTATCGTCTTGATGGTGATGGCCGTCATTGCTGCAGGGTTTTACCTAGTTGATCCCGCACCAGGACGTACTTTGGATTTTAGTGCCGGGCAGGACAATACCGCGTATCAGGAATTTGCGGTCAAATACGCAGATGAATTGGCTAAAAATCAGATGAAGTTACGCATCCATAAATCACAGGGGTCGCAAGAAAATCTACACAAGATCAGTGATTCAAAATCTGTGATCGATATCGGTTTCGTGCAAAGCGGATCGACCAATCAAGCTGACGCCGAAGCACAGGGTTTGGTTTCACTAGGCAGTTTATTTTATGAACCTATTTGGATTTTCTATAAGAACAAAAAAGACTTCACTAGTTTGGAAGAGCTGAGAGGTAAGCGTGTCAACGTTGGGCCTGATGGCTATGGCGTGCGTCGGTTGTTTAAACAAATCCTCTCGGTCAATAATTTGGAAGAAAATGATATCCAAATGCAGCAATTAGAGAGTACGCCGGCTACTGTTGCTTTTATCGACGGAAAAGTGGATGTCTTAGTGATAAGCTCTGCGTCGGATTCATTGTTGGTGCAAATGTTGTTGCAGACACCGGGCGTTAAGTTATTTGACTTTGTCCAGGCAGAGGCTTACACGCGGCGTTTTCCTTTTTTATCGCACGTCGTTTTGCCGCGCGGTATTGTCGATTTAGGACGTGATATCCCAGCGCGTGATTATCATTTGATTTCGCCAACGGCAACCTTGGTGGCGCATGAAAGTTTGCATCCCGCCTTGATTAGCTTATTTTTGCAAGCTGCAAAAAAAATTCATGGCGGCGCGAATTGGTTTAGCAAGCAAGGGGAGTTTCCATCCGATCGATATACCGAAATTGCTGTAGAAAAACAGGCTGAGAAATTCTATAAAAATGGACCACCATTTTTACAGCGTTATTTGAGTTTTTGGATGTCTAATTTTTTAGAGCGTATGTGGGTGGTGCTTTTGACTTTGGGTGCGCTGGCGCTGCCTTTGTCCAAGATTATTCCACCTTTGTATGTGTGGCGTATTCGTTCTCGCATCTATCGGTGGTACGGTCAACTCAGAGCGGTTGAACACGCAATTGATGAAGCAACACCTAAGCAACGTAAACAAATCGCACAAGAACAGTTGCAACGTTTAGATGAGATTGAAAAGAAAGTGAATCATATTTCGATTCCACTTTCTTATGCGGAAGAATTGTATGGTTTGCGTAGCCATATTCAGTTTGTTCGTAAACGAGTTATGGCAGAGGATTAACCCCATCGGCACAGAGACACACGAAATTGTAAGACGGAGGGGAGTATCTTACTTTTTCACAGGTAGTGTGTGTCTCTGTACGTCAGTGGTCCTTGCGATTGGGCTTAAAATAAGCCTAAAAATTTTTGATCGAGTAGTGGCATTCTGACTGTTCTCTCCACTAGCCAAATTTGCTATTCAGACTAGTTAGATATTGATAGGTTCAAATCAAATTGTCTAAAATTTGTAAGCTACGCCTAGTGAATAGATATTGTTAATTGTCTTGTTACTGTTTGTGCTGCTGTATTTTGTTGGTAAGCGATCCCAATCAGCAGTCAGACTGACATTTTTAGTCAGGGAGTAACGTAGGCCCAAGCCTAAAGCAGGTACAAACCATGCTTTCTCAGAGCCACTGCCGCCGCTCGCGAAATCGACAGAGCCGCGGGCATAGCTGGTGCCGATACGACTTACCACGCCAAACTCATCCGTACCTATATCGACTTTGTAAAAAATACCAGCCCCGCTAGTTTTCCCAATACCGTTTTTCAGTCCAGATGCGGTACTAAAGCTGCCTTTGGTATCGCCTATTTGATATAGCATACCTTCTATACTTTGCGAGAGGCTGAAGCCGTTATAAGGTGTGATAGCAAAGGTGTATCCACCGTAAATTTTCCCTGTGCTATTGTTTGCGCGCTTACAAACTGCACCGGCCGCGCAATTTAAATCTGAATTCGTACGAACGCCCCAGGCAGCGCCGAGATAGGTATCTGCAGCTTGAGCATTAGCGCTAAACGCCATCGCACCGAGAGAAGCTGCAATTGCCAAGCTAGCGGAAATAGTGCGTTTGAATGTAGACATTGGATCCTTTTCGGTAGAACAAAAATGATTTGTTACTTTGGGTTGAAGTGTCAGAAAAAACTTTGTAGAGCTTGATGATGAGTGCTTTTTTTTGTGTGCTTCAACTTGGAATGGAGTGTCGGCATTTGCGAGGTTGAATGCCAAATTTACTTGACGAGACCTGCCAGATAGGATGCTAGGTATTGTGGATTGCTACTTTCCTCAGGAAAGGAACTTTTTGGGAGCGATTTGCGGCTGCGTTGAAATGAGCTTCATGCGACTGAATTTAAGCGTTACGGAAATTAGCGACTGCGCAAAGGTGTGAGGAGGTCTCGCAAATTATTGTGATCAATCTCGTACATGATTTCTAGTAGGCGCCCGATTTCACCACGGGGAAAACCTTCGCGCGCAAACCAGCCTAAATAGTGCCCCGGTAAGTCGGCTAAGATACGACCTTCATATTTGCCAAAAGGCATCGTTTTTGTGACTAGCTGGATTAAATCTTCTGTTTGCATAAAGCTTGCTTCGTTGGTTGGGGTTAAGTGGTTTTTGTTTGGTGCGATTTGTTCTGAGAGTAGCTTGGTATTGCGTCAAAAATTTTGAACTGACGATGCTACAATCCTTGCCATTCTTTTCATTCTTTTTATTCTATAGAAACTCGGTCAACATGAACATGCCATCTACGCGCGCTTATCCGACTCCTTACGAACTCGGCAATCAAAATCAAACCACGATTTGGGAAGACTGCATTCTTTTCTATCAAAAGCTAGCACAAGATTTCCCACATATTTTGCGCTTTCAACAAATTGGATTGGCCGATGGTGGTATGCCTATGCATGCTGGTGTTATTACCGCCGATGCTGTGTTTGACAGAGCAGTTTTAAAAGCAGAGGGACGCCCAGTATTTTTTAATAATAATGGTATCCATCCTGGCGAACCTGAAGGCATTGATGCTTGCATGGCCTTAGTACGTGATTTCTGCTTGCAGCCTGAGCGCTTAGCTGCCTTAGGCAAAACCGTGTTTTTGTTTATTCCTGTGTATAACGTTGATGGTTGCTTAAACCGTCAGAATACCTCGCGCGTCAATCAGGACGGGCCTGAGATGTTTGGATTCCGAGCTAATAGTCGTAACTTGGATTTGAATCGTGATTTCATCAAATGCGATAGTCTTGCTGCCCAAGTCTTTAATCAATTCTTTACGATGTGGGATCCCGATGTAATGGTCGATACGCACACCTCAAACGGCGCTGATTATAGTTACACCATGACCCTGATTCAAACGCAGGCTGATAAGTTGGGTGATGGTTTAGGTCCATTCTTGCGCAAGACGATGCTGCCAGAAATTTATCGAGAAATGGAGCAACGTGGCTGGCCAACTTGCCCCTATGTGAATCCAGTGAAAGTGACACCGGATGACGGCATAGAAGATTTCTTGGAAGTGCCACGCTTCTCTACCGGCTTTGCTGCCTTGCATCACACCATAGGATTTATGCCGGAAACGCATATGTTAAAGCCATATGCAGATCGCTATGATTCTATGCGCACTTTAGTAGAAGTGGTGCTTGATTTTACAATTACTCACGCGGTCGAAATTCAAACACTGCGTAGCCAGGCACGCACAGCAGCGGTGCAGAAAACACAGTGGCCAGTGACGTGGAAAGCTGATCGTTCGAATCCATCCAGCTTCCGTTTCAAGGGTTATCAAGCCGTGTATAGTCCGAGCAAAATTGGCAATTACACACGACTATCTTATGATCGAAACCAAGCTTGGGAAAGAGACATTGCTTATTACGATCATTTTGTCGAAGATACAGTGGTACAAGTGCCTAAAGCGTATTTGATTCCGCAAGCTTGGCGTGAAGTGATCGCGCGTCTGGCGTGGAATGGCGTCAACTTGCAAAAGCTAGAGGCGAACCAGGAAATGCAGGTACAAACCTATCACATTCAAACTGTGACATCGCGAGAAAATGCTTATGAAGGCCACATGTTTCATGATGATATGAAGCTGGAGCAGCGGACGGAAAAAGTACAAGTACATGCTGGTGATTATTTGCTGTACCTGAATCAGCCAAATGCGCGTTACGCGGTGGAAACTTTGGAGCCACAGGCGCATGATAGTTTCTTCCGCTGGGGATTCTTTAATAGCGTATTGGAAAAGAAAGAAGCGTTTTCAGATTATGTGTTTGAGGACAGCGCCTATGACATGTTGCAGACCGAGCCCGAATTGGCGGAAAAATTTACCGCATGGAAAACGCAAAATCCTGAGTTGTTAAACAATCAGGAAGCGGTGTTGAATTTTATTTTTGCTAATGGCAAACGTTTCCATGAACCAGAATGGCGTCGTTACCCAATTTATTCCATCGTTTAGTTTGTTTTGGTTTAATTTGGGCAGATTTCTTGTGGATATCGTTTTTTTTGAATATATGCAGCAACCCCGTTTCTGGATTGCTCGCGATGAAGATGGGTATTGGTTGGTGCCTGCCAAACGCCAGGGTTGGCACGAGCGCTCCCCCTTTGTCGGGCGGGTGAGTAATTTACAGCCACTGCGTGATTTTGATGGAATAGATATTGGTCTTCCGGACTAGTTTATTTGCGTATTTTATGGATTGTTTGATATTAAATGAATCGAGATTGTTTTTATTGGTTGTCAAAAAGCATTCGATTGTGTCGTAAATCTTAAACAGTCTATTTGTCGGAATTTTAACTTCTAAATGATTTTGCTGATTTTTGTGATTTAGTCCTTTGCAGCTCAGGAAAAACTCACTAAAATCAAGTCGTTAGACAAAATGGTTTGTCGAAATAGGGAGACTTAAATGAAGAAAATTTTTATTAGTGCATGCGTAAGTTTGGCATTGATTGGCAGCGCTTCTGCGGTTGAAGCGGCAAAACCAGTTGATACTAGTGTCGATGGTATTTTTACTGCTGTATCGACTAGCCGTAACTTGCAAAAAACCGTGGATCAATTAATTGCCAATGGTGCTAATCATCATTCTGTGATCTCTATCGCTGCAGCAGCGGGTATCCCACAATCGAAGATCATGAAACTACAAGTTTGCGTGAATTCTATTTCTGCTGATTCAGCAACTTTGGGTGCAACATGCATGCGTCCAAAGACTGTGATGACGGCGTATGAAAGTGGTTTGAACGATCCATTGAATTATCTGCCAGCCACAGCGGCAGGCAAAAAAGCGAAGAAATAATTGCTTCACTTAGATAAAAAAGCAGCTTCGGCTGCTTTTTTTTCGCCTCATTTACGTAAAAACAGCCTCGAAAAGTGCATCAACCATCGTCTCAAATCCTACTGAAAATTCTGGGCTGAAAATTGATAGTAAATACAAATAGTAAGTATCTGAAGCTTTCAGTTACAATCATTGATCTACATTTTATGCATTTTTTACATGTTTAAATTTATTCGTATTTTCATTTTACTGAGCATTTTGGCAGTAGTTAGTTTTTCTAGTTACCGCGCCCGGGTTGAGTCTGTAGAGTGGAAATACACCTTGTTGGTGAATATTTATCCAATTAATGGTGACGCTAGTCCCGCCGCAGAAGAATACATTCGAAATTTGACGGTGGATGAATTTAAGCCGATTGAGGACTTCATGCGTAAAGCTGCCGATCAATACGGCAAAGCTGGTAGCGCGAGTGTCGAAGTTCGTCTGCTGCCGCGTCTTCTTGAAGGTCCACCAGCCCCACCAGAAGAACAAAGTGCTCTGCAGGTGATGTTGTGGAGTTTGAAATTTCGTTGGTGGGCATATCGTCACGCGAAAGTGATTGGCCCGGGACCACAAGTGCGTTTGTTCGTCCAGTATTTTGATCCCCATAAGAGCCAGTCGCATAGTTCGACCGCCTTACAGCAAGGTTTGATAGGACGCGTCAATGTCTTTGCAAGTAAAGAGATGAGCGCTAAAAATAATGTCATTATTGCGCATGAATTTTTGCATACCTTGGGTGCAACCGATAAGTATGACAGAAGCAATGACATGCCTATTTTCCCCGATGGCTATGGCGAACCGCGAAGATCTCCTTTGTTTCCACAGCGCTATGCCGAAATTATGGGCGGACGCATAGTGCTGTCGTCGTCCGATGCGGTGATGCCTGTAGATTTCCGACAGGTGTTGATCGGAACCAAGACCGCGCAGGAAATTAATTTTTTACCAAAGCCGAAATCGGAGTAGATTCGATAGACTGAGGTTGAATTGAATTGAATTGAATTGTTTGACTTGATTCTGTAGTTTAACCCAGAATTTCCATTAGGATTTGAGACGATGGCGGATGCACTTTTCGAGGCAGTTTTTACGTGAATGAGGCGAAAATAGCTAGCTATTTGCAACGAAGAACGAAAAAAATGACCGAAAATGCGCCGCCAGCGCTCAAATAGCGTCGAAGACGCGCCTAATGGAAAATCTGGGTT
>CAUPNA010000036.1:0-30007 GCA_963512475.1 uncultured Undibacterium sp. | reverse complement strand
GTCGTCGTGATCGGCGGCGGTCCTGGTGGTTATATCGCCGCAATTCGCGCGGCACAATTGGGTTTCTCCACAGCGTGTATCGATGCGTGGACGAATGAAAAAGGTGGCCCAGCGCTGGGTGGTACTTGTACAAATGTTGGTTGCATTCCGTCTAAGGCGCTATTGCAATCTTCAGAACATTATGAGCATGCTGGTCACGCATTTGCAGATCACGGTATCAATGTCAGTGGTCTGGAATTAGATGTCGCCAAAATGTTGAAACGTAAAGATACGATCGTTAAGCAAAATAACGACGGTATTGTTTACCTATTTAAAAAGAATAAAGTCAGCTTCTTCCACGGTCACGGTTCTTTTGTCAAAGCGGCAAACGGCGTCTACGAAATCAAAGTCGCAGGCAAGGAAGAAGAAACCATTACAGGCAAGCACATTGTGGTGGCAACTGGTTCGAATGCTCGTGCATTACCTGGCGCAGCTTTTGATGAAGAATTGATTCTGTCAAATGACGGTGCATTGAAAGTGGGTGCTGTACCGAAGAAACTCGGCGTCATCGGCGCTGGCGTGATTGGCTTGGAAATGGGCAGCGTCTGGCGTCGTTGCGGTGCTGAAGTAACCGTGCTAGAAGCATTGCCAACTTTCCTCGGCGCAGTCGATGAACAGATCGCCAAAGAAGCACACAAACTCTTTGTAAAACAAGGCTTGATGATCAATCTCGGCGTAAAAATTGGTGAGATCGTCAAAGGTGCCAGTGATGTCACCGTTAATTACACTGACGACAAAGGCACAGAACACAAAGCAGTTTTCGACAAGTTGATTATTTCTATCGGCCGCACACCAAACACGAATGGTTTGAATGCTGAAGCAGTCGGTCTGGCATTGGATGAACGTGGTTTCATCGCCGTGGATGGTGATTGTAAAACGAACCTGCCTAACGTTTGGGCTGTCGGTGACGTCGTGCGTGGCCCTATGCTCGCGCATAAAGCTGAAGAAGAAGGTGTTGCCGTCGCTGAACGTATCGCTGGTCAACATGGTCACGTTAACTTCAACACGATTCCTTGGGTTATCTACACCTCACCAGAGATCGCTTGGGTTGGTCGCACAGAGCAACAGTTGAAAGCCGACGGCGTTGCATACAAAGCGGGTACTTTCCCGTTTATGGCAAATGGTCGTGCGCGTGCTTTAGGTGATACCTCCGGTATGGTGAAATTTTTAGCCGATGCAACGACCGATGAAATCTTAGGCGTACATATCGTTGGTCCTATGGCTTCTGAGTTGATTTCTGAAGCGGTAGTAGCAATGGAATTCCGTGCATCTTCCGAAGATATCGCGCGCATCTGTCACGCACATCCTTCTTTGTCTGAAGCAACGAAAGAAGCGGCTTTAGCAGTGGATAAGCGCTCCCTGAATTTCTGATCATCGACAATTCATAGCTGCATGTAAGAAGCGGAATAGATATACGAATATCTATTCCGCTTTTAAGTTTGTAGACCATCTCAATTGATCAATTGAGATATTTAGCAATAGATTCTCCAACTTCGACGCATCACGATAACCTAAACATGAATGTTCACGAGTTTTACCAAGAAGCCATTAATCAGCGGGGTTTTCAAGCCGATGCAGCGCAAAAACTTGCGGTAGATCGTTTGCAACTAGCCTATGACGACTGGGTTGAGTACAAGTCTAAACGCTCAAATCGCCTAGTCCGCTTGATCACGCGTCCAGATGTGCCGCGTGGCATCTACATGTGGGGTGGGGTAGGGCGTGGGAAGTCATTCCTGATGGACAGTTTTTATTCCGTGGTGCCGATTGTTCGAAAAACACGTTTGCACTTTCATGAATTTATGCGTGCTGTGCATCGCGAATTAGACGAACTCAAAGGGGTAGCTGACCCATTGAATGAAGTGGCCGCGCGTATTGCCAAGAAATATCGCTTGATCTGTTTTGACGAGTTTCATGTTTCTGATGTGGCCGACGCCATGTTGTTGTACAACTTGATGAAAGCCTTGTTTGATAATGGCGTGTCGTTTGTAATGACCTCGAATTATCAACCAGATACTTTGTATCCAGACGGCTTGCATAGAGATCGGATGTTACCAACCATCGCCTTACTGAAAGAACGTTTGGATGTTTTAAATGTGGATTCTGGTAACGACTATCGCAAGCGGGCGTTAGAGCAAGTGGAGGTTTACTTGACTCCCTTGAATGCACAGACTGACCAAGGATTGCGTCTCGCATTTGCGAAAGTTGCTGAGACCAAGGATGAAGATCCGCATGTTGATATTGAAGGCCGACGTTTAAAATCCTTACGCCGCGCAGGCACTACGATATGGTTTGATTTTGCGACCCTGTGTGGTGGTCCGCGTTCACAAAATGATTATTTAGAAATCGCCAGTCGTTTTCATACCGTTATTTTATCGTCGATTCCACAAATGTCTGCGGGTATGTCGTCAGAGGCACGTCGTTTCACTTGGCTCATCGATGTCTTTTATGACAATAAAGTGAAGTTGATTATGTCCGCTGAGGTGGCTCCAGAATTATTGTATACACAAGGAACTCTTTCTAACGAGTTTCATCGAACCGTCTCACGCATTATAGAAATGCAATCTCAAGAATATATGAATGCAGATCAACGAGAAATCCATGCAATGCTAGATACACCAGCACATGTTTAATCAAAAAATATCCAAATTACTTACTTCGCTATTGTGTTTTCTGGCAATTGTTGGCGGCACTTCAGTGTCAGCTTTAGCACAGAATCACACTGTTAAAGTCGAACTTTCCTTGTTGGAAAAGATGACGACGGAATTAAATCGTGAGTTTATTGTAGGAAGTATTAGCGCGAAAGAAGTCGCAGAAACCGCTTTGAGTAAGATTGATCAAGTACAGTCCGTCTTACAAAATTTTGTCCATGACAAAGAACTGCAGTGTCAGGATAATTTTTTTGTCACAGCTTGCTTTGACGATCTGCGTCAGACGCGCCGTCAAGTTCAAGAAGTATTACGACGAATTGGTTCAGAGGCGAAATCCTTTTTACGCAAAGCCCGCGCAGCTAAGTTTGAGACTAAATCTGAAACTATTAATAAAAAAATAGAGAATCCTGAAGAGAAATGAATAATGCAATTACTATTTCATTAATTTCAGGCTTTGATTCATCTTTTAATTTATAAAGAGTTTGCAAGGATTCGATAATTGATTGCAACTAATTCACAGCGAAGTTAGCCGCTCTAAGGCCGCCTCTAAGGTTTCCTTTTTCTTCGCAAAACAGAAGCGCACTAGTTTATTCTGTGTTTGATTTTGGTAAAAAGCAGAGACAGGAATCGCCGCAACGCCAATTTCTTCAGTGAGCCATCTGGCAAATGCCAATTCAGACTTGTCCGAAATGGCCGAGTAATCCACGCATTGAAAATAGGTGCCGGTCACAGGTAACAAGCGGAAATTCGACGCTGCCAGTGCCGATCGAAAGTAATCGCGCTTCTCTTGATAAAAAGACGCCAGTTGCAAATGTGCATTCGAGTTTTGCATATAGCTGGCAAGTCCAAATTGCATCGCCGAATTAACGGTAAATACATTAAATTGATGTACTTTACGAAATTCTGCACTTAGTGCCTGCGGCGCTAACACATATGCCACTTTCCAACCTGTCACATGATAAGTTTTACCGAAACTGGAGATAATGAAACTTCTGGCGGCCAACTCTGGGTGACTTGCTAAGGATAAATGGGTTTGACCATCAAACACCATGTGCTCATAGACTTCGTCTGACAAAATTAGAATTTTGCTGTCTCGCGTAATGTGTGCGAGCACATCGAGATCACTTGTCTGTAAGGTCATTCCTGTGGGATTGTGCGGTGAATTAATAATAATTAGACGAGTTTTGTCGTTAACTTTACTTTTTAGCGCATCCCAATCAATTCTAAACTCGTCATTATCAAGGCGCATGCCAACCAAAACAGGTATGCCTCCCGCTAATTGTATTGTTGGGACATAACTATCATATGCAGGTTCGATCACGATCACTTCATCCCCTGCATGCACGCAGGCCAGAATGCTCGTCATGATGGCTTGTGTGGCGCCAGCCGTTACGGTGATTTCGGTTTCAGGACTATAGTCGGCGTTATACAGATCCTTCACTTTATCCGCAATCGCTTGTCGCAAGGGAATCGCACCAGGCATCAAGGGATACTGGTTGTGTCCAGCTAACATCGCGTTATGTACATGCTCTATTAAACTTGGATCACAAGCAAAATCGGGGAAACCTTGACCAAGATTAATTGCCTGATGTTGTTGAGCCAATGCCGACATGGTCGCAAAGATCGTGGTTTTTACTTCAGGCAGTTTGGAGGCAATCAGTGATGGCAAGCTAGTATTCATTGGGAGCAAAAGTCTAAGTTTGAAAAAAGGTGATAAAAAAATAAGTGACTGCCTTGATTGTACTAATAATTGTCTGTCCTGCGCTGTGTCGGTTTATACATTCTCTCCATAAGCTCATAAGCAGCAGTGACCTCAAATCAAATAAGGAAGGGGAATATGAAAGTGGGGAAATACGGTATTTTCCCCATTCTTCTCTAAGCTTCGTTTATTTTTCGCTAGCCGATAATTCAAGCTATACAAATTCCCTGACGGCTATGTCTGAAGATTTCTTTAGCAGGCTACGGGGTAGATCAAATGACGAGGTGTGCGATGAATGACAATCAAATGATACTCAATCGGTTATCCATGGGTGCAATGGCACTAGATGACCAAATGAATCCGCAAGCTGATTTGGCATCGGAAGATCATTTGACGCCGCACGCTCGTATCGATATCAAAGGTATACGCGCCGCGATTGCTAGAGTAGAGGCTGAAGCTAAGGCGACAGTGGCTTCGGAAAATCGACTGCAAGCCGATTTGAAAGCGACCATGTTGGCGGAGCAAGCGCTGCAATCTGAGACCGCTGCCACAGAAGTTGCAGAAGAAAATGTCCATTTGCAACAAATAGAATCCGATGGCAATCGCGCTCGTCTGGCTGCAGAGTTAGATTTGAAACTCTCAAGTGAGGAACGAGTTGCCAGTGATGCACAAGAAACACGTGCCCTGCAAGAACGTACATTAATAGAGCAACAGGCGAAGTTTCAAGCGGACCTGCGTACAAAAAATCAGCAAGACGCAAAAAAAATTGCGCTTGAACAAATGAAGATTGATAAACAACTCAATTTCAAAGCCAAAATTGATGCCGAAAGTTTAGCCACCGAATCAGAAAACGCGAAGCAATGGGCCGCAGAACGTGCGGCTGCATCCTACGCGGCTAAACAAGAAGCCATAGAACGCGCGCGAGTCGATGCCCGCATTGCTGAGCAAGCACGTGACCGCGAGCGTCAAGATCGTGAGGCGCGCTTAAATGCAGAGCGTTTAGCAAAAATTCGCAATGAATCCCAGCAAATTAATCGCGAACGCGATCAGGCAGAAGCCATCGCTTTAGAAGTTTCTCTAAATCGTACCCCGTTAGAAATTCGCGCCCGTGAAGAAGCGCGTGGACGTGCCATGCTAGAACGTGAGTACGAAGCCATCGCACAAGCTCGCGTTGAGTCCGAAAAGCGTGCAGCTGACGCGATTCAGTTACGCTTGCAAGCCGAGCAAGAGTTATTGGCTGCGGCAAATCGTCGTGAACAAGCAGAAAAAATTGCTGCAGAGGCCGCCATAGCACGTGGTGAAGCCGAAGAAAAAATTCGTATGGCCACTGAATCTCGTATTCAAGCAGAAAAAGAATTGCAAACTAAGGCTCTTGTGCGCGTCGAAAGCGAACAGTATGCCGATGCCAATGCGCGAGTACGTCTAGATGCAGAAGAGCGAGCCAATGAAGAAGCAAAGCGTCGCCGTCAGGCGGAGTTAGAAGCGACTGAAATGGCAAGACAGCGCCGTGAGGAAGAGCAGCGTGCAGAAAAATATGCGAGTGAGAAAGCCAATTTAGAGCGCGAAGCGGTGCAATTGGCTAAAGAAAAAGCCGATGCCGAGCAAAAAGCATTAGCTGCAATTGCTGCGCAAACCGAGTATCTGAAGCGCGCTAATATGGCTGCTAACTCCAAAGCACTCAGTATTATCGAGTTAGCCAAAGCGGAAAAAATGCGCGCTGAGGCGGAGCAACGTGCGGCGAAAGCGATTCAAGCTAAAGTCGAAGCAGAGAAAAAAGTAATTGCTGAAGCAGAGACTATTGCCAAGACCGAAGAAACGCAGGCCGAAGTCTTAAGCATGCAACATCAAGCGCAACAAGCGATCCGTATCGCACAAGAAACCAAAGTTGTCGCAGAAAAAATAACACTAGAAAATACGGTAGAAAATGTAAAGCTGGGTCAACAACTGGCAATGCTTGCGATTCAGAAAAATCAGGATTCTCAAGCTTTGTTAGAGACTCAGCAAAGTCGGGTGGAAGCAGAAAGCAAAGCCTTGGAACTGATACAAGAAAAATTGGTTTCCGAGCAACGCAGAGCAGAATCCGCTGAAAAATTATTGCAGGCCGCTGAAGAAAAATTAGCCAGTGAAAAAGATGCGGAAATCGCAGCAGCAGCCCGTTTGCAAGCGGAAGAAGAAGCAATCGCTTTAGCTGCAAAAAAAGAGGTCGTCGAACGTCAACAGCAACAAGCGCTAGCAGCCTTATCTGAAGCTGAAAAGCAAGCTTTAGAGCAAGCGCAAGTGCAATCAGAATTGCAGTGCAAGGCTGCTGCTTTGGCTTTGTTGAAGGCCCGCCAGGTGGTGGAAATGACCAAGGCAGAACAGCTGCGCTTGGAAGCAGAACGAAATGCGGCGATTGCTAACCAAGAAAAATTAGAAGCTGAGCGTGAGGCAGCAGAGCAAGTGTTGGCGCGCGCCAAAGCTGATCGCGAGCATGCGCAGATGTTGTTCGCTCGTCAGGAAAAAGAGAAAGAAGCGAAACTGGTTCGTCAAGAACTAATGGCGGCTGAACAAGTGCGCCTGCAAAAAATGACTGAGCATGCTGAGTCACAGCGACAAACTGCCAACGTCGCAAAGTCGAAGGCAACTGAAGCGATAGAACTGACTAAGCTCATGCGTGAGCGCGAGCAAGAAGAACGTCGCAAGCTGGCATTGATTGAAGAAAAAAAACGGCTTGAACAGCAATTAATCGCGGAACTCGCAGCGAAAACTGCAGAAGAGGAAAATCATGTTCGTTTGCATCAGGAACGTTTGAACTCTGAACAGAAAATCCGTCAGGCTATCGAAGAAAAAACACAAGCCGAAGAAAGACTGATTGCGCAAAATCAAGAAAAAACCAAATTAGAACAGCAGATCAAAGAAGCAACAGAGTTGCGTGCTAAACGTGCCTGTGAATTAGCCAACATCGAAAAAGTCAAACTGCAGGCGCAACAAACAGCTTTGCAGAGTCTAGAAGAAATCACTGCATTAGAACTGCAGAAAAAAGAAGCTGCATTGCAAGATGAAGCATTGCAAAAGCAAAGAGCCGAGATGGAACGTATCGCTGAGGCGGAAGCACAATCTCGTTTGGCGTTGGAGAAACAAAATACGATTTTGGCGGAAGAACGTGCCAAAGCCGAGACGCTGGCGAAGCAGTTGGAACAAGACAAACTGCAACAAGAACAAGACTTGCATGCCAATGTACATGCCTATGCAGCTTTGCAGGATCAAGCACGTCAAGTGCTCATTCAAAAGAAAAAACGTATTGCCGAGTTGGAGCAAACGGCACAACAACGCTTTGCTGCAGATCAAGCACTTTTGACCACGACTAACGAGAAATTAGCGATAGAGCAGTCCATACTGATCACTTTGCAAGCCCAGGGGGTAAGCGAACAAGCTGCTTTAAAAAATGCTGCGATAAATAGTGAGCTCGCCTTATTGGCCGAGCATCAAGCGCATTTTGCTTTAGCCAAAGAAACCGCATTACATGAAGCTTTGGCTGCCAATGCCGATGCGCAAAATGTATTTGCTAGCTTGATGCAGCAGCGCGTTGACGAAGAATTGAAATTGCACCATTTGCATCAAGAACGAATCGCAAAAGAGCAGGCAAGCTTGGCAACATTGGAGTTCTCGCAAATTGCCGAAAAAAATGCCTTAGACGAAGCGACCCGTTTGCAAGCCATTGAAGAAGAAAATATGCGTCTGGCATCACAGCGTCAGCAGCAAGATGAACAAGCTCGTTTGGATTTGGAAAAGTTGAATGCCGAGGAAATGCACTATCTTGCTTTGGCAGAGAAAGAGGCTGCAGCACGTTTGCAAGCAAGCAATGCATTGGAAGTTAAGAATCAATCTCTGCAATTGTCGATAACATTAGCGGAAGAATACTCCAATATCGAATCTCAGTTGAATGCAGAGATTCAACAAAAAATCGAAGATGAACAACGTGCAATTGCTGCCTTGAACGAACGGCTGCGTTTTGAAAGTATGCTGGCTGAAGCCGAAAGTCAGCGCGCAGGGCAAGAAGCTTTGGCTGCGCAACTTATACAAGAAAAATTTGCACAAGAAAATACTTTGCTGATTACGTCGCGCGACCATGCTGAAGCGCAAAAAACGGCTTTAAATCTGATTGAAGCACGTGTGGCTCAAGCGGAAGAGTTGAAACAATTTGAAGCACAACGCGTTGCGTTGGAGCGTCAGGAATTACAAATTCTTGCACAAAAAAGCATGGCGGAACAATGCTTGGCGGAGGAGACAGCTAAGCGTATTGAAACGGAACAAGCCTATTTGCAAGAGTGTGAACGCCGTGTGTTAGCTGAACAAGAAGCCAGAATCGCATTGCAGAATCGTTTCGCCGCAGAGAACGAAGCTCGGGTTCTAGCTCGGCAGCAAGAACAACTCGAAATGGAGTTAGCTGCGACGGCAGAAATTCAAGGTAACGATTTATTGCGCTTGCAACAAGCACAGACAACTCGTCTTGAGTTAGAGACCGCTGTAGCCGCTAAAGCGCAAGAGCAGTTGGCGCTAGAAGAAGAAATGGTTAACTTACATAACACTACTTTGCGCGATATTGAATTGAAATTAGAAGCAGAAACTTTAGTCATAGAAGAAGCTAGAATTCGTGCTGATTTAGAGCATCAGGCGCTAGTGCAGGCTCAGGTACGATTGGAAGCTGAGCGTGTCGCTGCAAACGATGAGAAAGCAAGATTTGAAACAGAATTGACTTTAACATTGGCGGCGAATGCGAAGTCTGAGCAAGAGCATTTACATGTGACTGAAATCGAAAAAAATCGCGAGCAGCAAGCATCTTTGACGCAACTAGAAGTTGAGAATGCCGAGGCAGAGAAACAAATTGCGCGTTTGTTAGCCGATCAAATCATAGCGGCACAATCATTACGTCATAAGCATCTTGAGCGCTTGCAACGTGAGCAGGAAGCGCAACAGTTGATGTTGGAAAGAGCGCAGCAAGAAGAAGCGACACTGGCAATGGTGAAAGCCAAGCAAGCAGAGGAACAAGCTTTGATGGCGCAAGCAGCAGCCTTGCAAGCGGAATTGAATAATGAAGTCAATCTACAAAAAGAGAATGCCATCGCTTTGCAAAACAAAATTGATGCAGAAAAGCGCGCAGCAGAGGCTTTAACTAAACAACTGCTGGATCGCTTTACCTTGGAGCAAGGACATCATCAACAATGGTGTGATCGGGCGAAAGAGGTTTTGCAAGCATCGCCAATTCCTGTAGAAATTATTGACTTTGTTCCCAAAGCTGCGCCAGTTCAAAACAGTCGCTTGCGTTCACCTGTGTTGTTTAGCGTATTGATGAGTATAGGAATGGTGGGTGCGGTAGGTTGGGGTATGTTACAAGCCCAAGCAAGCAATGTCGCACTTATTGCAGCGCCACAAAAAAATGAACCTGTCAAAGTTGCGCAAGTAATTCCGGTGACTACCAGTTCAAACAGTGAAAATTTACGCTTGAGTTACCAACTGGATAAAACAGAGAAGTAGATCTCAATTGAGCTTAACTTAAAAAATCTAAAGTGAGAATTGCTACTGATTAGGTATTTTTAAGCTAGGAAGTATGAGCAAAAAAGAAGCGCTGACTAGGTCAGCGCTTCTTTTTTTTACCAACTATATACGTACTTAATCAGTGCTTAATCATTGTTTAATCAGTGCCTATTGCGGAAGGGCAACTTCGTTGTTGACGCTAAACTGATAATCACGGAATACATGCTCAGCCGACAATAATGCATAGCTGCCGTCAGCCAATTTATGAGTAGTATCTTTTAAACGATACGTTGTTTCGCCACAGGTCCAGCACTTAAAGTTACGCATATGCGTGCACAAACAAGTCTTGTCCATGACTTTAAAGTCTTTGTTGTTTGGATTCGCTTCCACTTCGCGGTTATAGGCTTCGATATACGAACAATTGCCGTTACCATCGAGCAGATAGCCATAGGCTTCACAGCCAGGGCGGATGTTAGAGCCAATCGCAGGCGTGTTATTCAGCATGCGCATCGGGTAACCTGTTGGAGAAATCGTATTGACAATGATTTGCTCTTCTTTTGCTTTGAAATATTCTTGCTTAACGTCATCAGGTAAGCCACATTCGTTAGTAACGGTGAAACGTGTCGCAACCTGCACACCGCCAGCACCTGCTTCTAAGAATGAAACGGCATCACTACCTGTAAAAATACCACCAGCTGCGATCACCGGGATATCTAAACTTTCGTCCTTCAAAAATTGAATGACTTCAGCAACGATAGTGTGCAAATCATATTTTGCCCAGTCTAAACCGAAACCAAGATGACCACCTGCAAGCGGACCTTCGACAATGATGTAGTCGGGCAAACGATTTAATCTTGCATTTTTACGCAAGAACAATTGTAAAGCTCGCACAGAAGACACGATGATGCCAAGTTTGGCATCGCGAAAACGCGGATGGTCTTCCATTAAACCAAATGAGCCTAAGTGAAGACCCGCGCTTAAGGTGATGCCATCAATGCCAGCGTCTAAGGCAGATGCGAGGCGCACGCGCAAGGTGTCACGTGGGCCATTCATGGTTAATTTCTCCATGCAATTGACGAAAACCATACCATCGCCTTGCTTGGCTTCCATGGTTCTGCCAACGTGAAGTCGAGTTGCTTCTGCTAACAAGTCAAGATCAAATTTAATATCGGTCTTGTCCGAATTATTGATGTTGTATTTGTAGAGTTTGGTTTTATCTTTGATGAAGCTGGTGTCAAAGCGACGATCGGAGACATCATGTACCAATGCGTCAGAAATGTGTCCGACGCCACCTAAACGTGCTGCTACTAAGGCTAATTCTGCGGTTGAAATATCCACGCCCATGCCGCCTATCATAATCGGCACAAGTTCATGTTTGCCTAGACGCAGGCGAAAATCATCTACACGTTTCATTGTTTTCCTTGGACTACTTTGCTATTTTAAATTTTTGATTCTCATTGCGCTTCGAGATGGCGTGAATACTATGCTATAGAAAAATTTACATGACGTGCATTCGTATTATTGGTCGTTATCATCTTGTCTCGAAAATTATGCGCATTTGTTAGGTTTGCTCAGCCTTTGAAATTATTTGACGATACTTATAGGCCTGAAATATGACCGGAATATGGTTGAAGTTAAAACGGGAATACCTTTAGAGCTCCTTTTCTAATTGTATTCAAACTAATAATATCTTTCGGTCAAAAATTTCTACAGGCGCAATTCTACCCCAGGTGGTCTTTTTTTTGACCTTGAAGATAGAAAAACCCAGAATTCCTAAGGTCTTCCCTGTGTTTTCTTAAGTAAGATCAGACTTCTTATTGATTTTTGACGCTTATTTGCTGTTTGCTTACCCCTTAGTTGCTTCTCCGGTGTCAATTAGTTGCCTAGTTTTTGATAAATCTTCGGTATAGATGCTCTGTTACAATGCTAACTTTAAGGGAAATAAATCCTTTTTCCTTCTGGGTGTTTTTTGATGACGCCTAAGCTTCGGTCAACTTTCAGTTAATTCTCAAATTTATACTATGCAAATCTCTAAAAATTCAGTGGTAACCTTAAATTACACAATGTTCGATGATCAAGGTACCGTCATTGATAAAAATCACCAACCTATCGTGTATTTGCATGGTGGTTACGACAATATTTTGCCAGCCGTTGAGGCAGCATTGGATGGACAGATCGTCGGGAAGGTGATTTCCGTATCAATGGAGCCAGAAGACGCATTTGGTGAATTTGACCCGAGCTTGGTGCATGAAGAAGAGGTTGGTCTGTTTCCGCCAGATCTCGAAGTCGGCATGATGTTTGAAACCCGAGATCCAGAAACCGAAGAATCCGCGCAATTTCGTGTAACAGCCATTGATGCTGGCATGGTAACGGTAGACGGCAATCATCCTTTAGCTGGTGTGTCGGTCCGTTTTGATGCGGAAATTTTGGAAGTGCGCGCTGCGACCGAAGAAGAGATTGCTCATGGCCATGTGCATGGCGAACACGGTCATCAGCACTAATCTTACTTAATTGGTAGCGCATAAAGTTTAGGAATAATATTTTATTGAGTTCTTTAAGTTTGCAAAGTGACCAAATTTTGTATTTCACATTGACGCAAGCGTTTCATTGGTTTGTATTTTGGAACGCAAAGCGTCACTCGAATGACTTTCATTGTGGGTAGATAAGACATGAAAGACTATTATTTTATTCTCGGCGTGGCGAGCAATGCTGCGCTTGCGGATATCAAAAAAGCGTATCGAATTAAGGCAGCCGAGTTCCATCCGGATCGCAATAGTTCGGAATTGGCGCCCGTCAAATTTCACGCTGTAAAAGAAGCTTACGACATCCTGTCGGATGAGGACGCACGTTCCGCCTACGATGAGAATCGTCGCCGTAACTTGTTGGAATCGCCTATCGATACGGCAAGTGAAATTTGGAAGAATTATTTATCAGGAGTACTGCAGTGAGATTTTCACGCTATTTTCAAGAATTAATGTTGGCTTATAAAGCGGAATTGGATGACTTACGCTCCGATTCAGAAGGAAAAGATGTGATGCGTCATCGCTTGAAAGAGAAGCGCGAGCAACTAGCTTTTTTATTGCCAATGATGGGATCGAATCCCGAGATGTTGGCACCAGCATTTCATAATGCTTTTTTATTCATGAATCCCTTGAGTTTTGAGTCCCTATCATCAAAAGAGGCGAATAAGTTACCTACGTGGAAGAGTTTGGCAGCCGCTGTCAAGTTGGAACCGTGGGCGGAGAAGATGGCGCAATTGGTGTTGGCAGAGCCAGAAGGCGATGCCTTTATGGTGACTGCTGCTTGCCTTGAGTATTTGAGTCGCAGTCATCACACCAAAGCACAGGCTACGTCGGCTGCTGAGGATGACGATGAAGGTAACGACGAGCGCGGTGAGGATGCGGAATTACATGAAAATGGTGATCTTGACGGCAATTATGGTCGCCATGGTCGCGATGATGGTGATGATGGCGATGATGTTGATTTGGAAGAAGCTGGTGCAGATTGGTTGGCGGAACAGGGTTTTGATCGTAAAGATTGAGAGCAGTGACGCAATGTTTTGTTAATTAACACAAGCCTAAATAGCGACAACATATTTTTGAACACGCAACGACAGTACATCGACAGTAAATACGTCTAAGGAAAAATGATGAATTATCCAGCCTTGATAGAAGCGCAAAGTTTAGTACAAGTTGGCGATATCGCCGGTGCAGAGCATGCTTTGGCAACTTTAGCCGAAACACAGGGTGATCAGGCATTGGTCGCCGCGCTAGATGAATTCCCAGCGAAAGATTTATTGGCCATCATTCGTGAGTATGATTCCTCTAAAGAGTCTCTGGTCAACTTGTTGGTAACGCCAGAACAGTTCGCGCAAGCCGTGGTGTTGGAAAAGCGCTATAAGGATCTGACCCATGAGCAGTTGCGTGGGATGATAAATTCAGTGATTTTCCGTGAAGGCGCTGATGCTGCAGAATTTTTGTATGAAATCGCCGAAGTGGAAGGTGGCTATGATTCGCTTGCAGATTATCTGCAAGAACGTACGCAAATGGTTGAACATTTTTATCGCTATGCGACTTTCGATTTGTACGAATACGGTGATGAGAGTAAGACGCAGGCGATTGATGATGATCTGCTGAATTTGACCCGCGATACTGAGACACGTGCTTCCGCTATGGAAAGAGCAAACGTAGAAGATCATGACTGGATGGAAGTAACATATCTCTTGCGTTACGAGCTGCCTGAGATATTTCGAGAAGTGCTGATGAAATTGCGTGCCCGTTATCAAGTGTATCTTCGCAATTTGCAAAATGATGAATTTGCCGAAGGCGGTGTTGCAGAAACTGCTGAGGAAGATGAGGACGATGTTGGCGCGCCGAAGAAAAATACCGACGACGGTGATGATGACGATGAAGAGTCCGCTTTGTAATCTGACATAGAGATGAATTTAGATATGTCTGAAAATCAGCAAGCGCTGGCGATTTACGATGACCGGCCGTTTTTCGAAACGGCTTTGCGTCATGGTGTGCGTATGGCGATCATAACGCAGGCAAAATTGGCAATGATAGAGGCGGAGGCGCCTAAAGGCTTAGTGCAGATAGCGGAAGCTTTTGGTAGTAAATATTTACGTCCTGAAATAGAGACTGCTTGCAAGCGCATCGTCAATCTTGCCAGTCTATATTTAATAGAAACTTCACAAGGCGATTTGGATATTGCGGCCAAACTGATACGAGACAATACGTTTTTAACCTTGTCTCGTGGCGGGTCTGGTCTATTAAAAACCTTATTTGCCTTGCCTGAATACGCTTTATTGGGACGTGAGCAAAAAGCACGTATTGAAGATTTTCTTGATGTCTGGTCTTTGAAAGATAAGCCGCAGGAATATCGAAATTTTCTTGCGCATCGCCAGAGCAATGCCTTGGAAATTGAGGCTGGTTTTTGGTTTGGCCGTGCGATGGATATTACGCAAACTGAATTGCAAGAAGAAGATGCCGAGGCATTAGCAGTGATTCGTACGGCGATCTTGAAGCGTCTCATTGGTGATGCAGAAGCGCCGATAGAAAATCAAATTGAATTTGCGCAAATCATTGAGGCGCTGCGCAAAGAAGCAAAATCTAAAACGAAGAAACCAAAAATCTTCGAAGTGCAGCGGGCGCAAGCGCAAGTATTTGCGGAGCCGATTCCTGAAAAATTTGTCGAATTGAGTCGTCAGGTTTTGGACGAAATATTGACCCGCGATATTCCAACGATCTTGGACACCAAGAACTCCTTAGATCGCCTGGTATTCGAATTGAAGGAGCGTTATTTCATTTGTGCCCATGAGCTGGAAGATACGTCGGATTATGATGCGCTAGTGTCGAAAGAATGGGCGAAGCTCACTAAGGGTAAAACTGATATTGATTCTCTATTGACTTTGTTTTTATGCATTGCGGTAGACGTTCCAGCTAAAACCAGTTTGCCTGAAAAGACTGCGAAAAGCATCGTCAAGAAGATTCGTGAACATGGATTGGACTCGCAAAAAACGATAGCTTGGATCAAGTCGACTGCACCGCACGAGAAGCAAGAAGGTCTGCTACAGGATTGGGCCGACTTTACTGAAGAGGCTCCGACCTATTTGCTCGATGATTGGGACACTAATTACAGTGGCGCTTTACGGTTTTTGAGTGAAAATTGCCATATCGAGAAGAGCGTGAAAAAGTAGGGGATCGAGTATTCTCGGTGAAATTTTGTCTCACTGAGTCCGTAAATTAGAAAGCCGCTCTCATCCGCGGCTTTTTTATTGAGCTCACGTTAGTTAATTATTGTTCGCATTAGTTAAGTTTTTTCTTTGTACTTGAATCTGGAACTTTCATCCAGTTTTTGCAAGGTTTCATCGCGTGCTTTTATGTTGACGCGATTTAGCACCTACTATTTGTGCTTGAGTTAATCTTGGAGCTATTAAATGCAAAATATGGCAATACAGATGACGAGCGTAGTTAAGCGCTTTAAGCAGCATGAGGTGCTGAGAGGTTTGAACCTAGCCGTGCCTGAACGGAGTATTTTTGCGTTCTTGGGGAATAACGGGGAAGGTAAATCGACGGCAATTCGTTTAATGCTCGGTTTGTTGCACCCAGATCAGGGAACTATTCAAATTCTTGGGCGTGACATTACAAGAGAACGTAAGTGCATATTGCAGCAAACAGGTTGTTTGGTTGAGGCTCCTAGTGTCTATCCAAATCTGACAGCACGGGAATTTTTGCGTATCGCGTGCACATTGAAAGATTTACCTCGAACTGAAATTGATCGTGTTTTGGAAATCGTCGGTTTATCTGCTGACGGTCGGCGTTTAATTGCTCAATACTCACTAGGAATGAAGCAGCGCCTGGCATTGGCACACGCCTTGGTTGGTTCGCCAAAATTGCTGATTTTAGATGAGCCGGGCAATGGACTTGATCCCATTGGTATGCAGGAGATTCGTGGTTTGATAGCCGATCTTCCTGATGCGAGTAATTGTACCGTGTTCGTTTCTAGTCATCAGCTTGATGAGGTAGAAAAAATAGCGACGCATGTAGCGCTTTTGAAAGGGGGCCGTGTGCAATTTCAATCTGAGATGGCTACCCTCTACGCGCAGCAAGACGGTTATTTGACGTTAACCGTGGATGATGCGGTGTCGGCAAAACGCGTGTTAATGGAGACTTTAATAGATCAAGTTTTTGACGTGACGATTACTAGCGCACAATCGTTGCGTGTGGATCGTGTTCCACAGGAATTGTCTTATAGAGTGAATGCATGCTTGATCAAGGCGGATCTACGTCTGCATCAGGCTATCTTTGAAAAACCGACGCTCGAACAATGGTTTCATCAACGTATGCAGAATGTATCGATCGCAACAGGGAGTGGATCATGATTTTCAAACTACTACAACTAGAGTTATTGAAAGTGCGCCGATCTTTGGCTTTGTTGATGATGCTATTGTGCCCATTGATGGTGACGGTGCTAATTTTTTCTATGCAATTAAAAACTAATAAAGGCGGCCCAATCCATTGGGAAATGTACTGGTTGGGAAACACCGCGATTTGGGGCTACTTCATGCTGCCTTTATTTATTGCGCTGGCGACGGGCTTATTGAACGGTAGTGAGCATAAAAATGCGACCTGGCGTTTGATGTTGACGCTGCCTATTACGGCACGTCAGCTTTTTCTGGCTAAATTTATTTTAGCGGTGCTATTTGTTGTTGGGGCAAATGTTGCGCTATTTGCCCAGATCGCTTTAAGTATTGGTGTTTTTGGGTTGTTGGGGTTTTCTACGGATCAGGCTTTTCAGTATGATTTTGTTCGCGGCTTTTTTCTCGCCACTGTATGTAGTTTGCCCATCGTGATAGTGCAGCATTGGATTAGTTGGTGCGTGCAAAATATCGTTGCGCCTTTGGCGGTCGGTGTGGTCGCTACTATGGGAATTATGCAGATTGGACAGTCTAAAGACTGGGTGTACTACCCATGGGCTTATGTCATGACAGCAGTAAATGGTACGGCGCCTGATATTGCTATCCGGGCGACGACGCTTGCATGTCTTGTTGCGAGTGTGCTGCTGATATGGACGACGTATTGGGTAGGTCGAAAAGGCACCGAGTTTCAGTAAAAAATTCAGTAAAAAACTCAATGAGAAATTCAGTGAAAACAAAGAGGGTGAAATGTATCTTCCTCTTTGTTTTTGCGTCCACTGAGATGAATTAATAACTTAAGAGAGAAATAAAAACACGGTAGGCTTTTTATGGAAATCTGGTGCTGCGTTCGCTTGCAAAAGTTTTTTCCATTCGCCTGCAGTTTTTGTTTGTATCGATTCGCTCGGTAAGCTTAAATCAGTCGCGATGCAGATCAAAGTGTGTGCCTGACAATTTGTCGCAAGCGCTTCTAACATGGCCGCATTACGATAAGGCGTTTCTATCAACATTTGCGTTTGCTTTTCTTTGCGCGACCGATCTTCCAATTCTTTGATGCGCTTTGCGCGTTGCGCAGCATCGGTTGGTAGATAACCGTGAAAGGCGAAACTTTGGCCGTTTAAGCCACTTCCCATGAGGGCTAATAGTAAAGAAGACGGGCCGACTAAAGGGCGCACGGTGATTTTGTATTGATGTGCCAGTCGTACCAGATTGGCACCGGGATCTGCAACGGCCGGCACGCCCGCTTCGGAAATGAGACCAACGTCATGTCCTTCTAGTAAAGGGCTGAGTAAGCTTTGTAGTGCAGCTTCTGGCGTGTTGACGTTTAATTCGGCAATCTGCATTTCCTGTATTGTTTTTGCCAGTGGATGATATAGCGCTAAAGTTTTTAGATAGGCGCGTGTCGTTTTGGCGTTTTCGGCGACAAAGTACTGCAATTGAGCGCTCATCGCTTGTACTGTTTCTGGAATGATATGAGCGAGGACGTTTCCTTGTGATGCTTCGATATGACCGAGGGTGTTGGGGATTAAGTAAAGTGTGCCTGACATAATAAGCCTTAGTTTTATTCTTTGATGAGGTCGTGTTGGTTGAGCGTTTTTTTGGAGAATTATCGGAAGAAAGAGACGCCGAGATTGCGTAGCATGCTGGTCAATGCGATCAATGGTAATCCAGTTAATGCGGTAGGATCGTCACTATGTATCGCTTCTAAAATAGTAATCCCTAAACCCTCGTTTTTTGCACTGCCAGCACAATCGTAAGGTTGTTCTATGTGCAGATAGGCATCTAACTCGGCATCATCTAAATTGCGAAAACGCACAAGCGTCTGACAATTTTTTATTTGCAAGATATTTGCTGCATCTTTGGCTTGTTGGTTTAGTACGCATAGCGCCGTGTGAAAAATAACGTCGCGACCACGCATCAATTGTAATTGCTGTAATGCGCGTTCATGATCGCCAGGCTTGCCGATTTGCAATCCGTCTAAGGTCGCGACTTGGTCTGAGCCTATGATAATCGCTTCGGGATATAGCTTTGCAATGGCTTCCGCTTTTTTTTGTGCAAGTCGTAAGGCAGTTTGTTCTGGTGCTTCTTGGCTCAATGGGCTTTCGTCAATATCGGGCGCGATCGCGAGAAAAGGTAGTTGCAATCGTTGTAGTAATTCTTTGCGGTATGCCGAACTGGAGGCGAGTATAATCTGTGGCCGCGATGGATTTGCTGGTGAATTTGCTAAATTGGCTGACATCGTTAATATCTTTTTTATACTGATTTTGCGCTTTTTGCGTAATTTACAGGCTTTTTCATGGTCTTCTTGCGCTCTAAATGCGCTAAGGCTTTGACTAATAAGGTGTAATCCTGTTATTATCGCAGGTTTTCTGGGTCTAGAAATCCTATGCAAGCATTTGTCATCGACGCTTTTACGTTTTGTCAGCATCGCGAACAACGTGAGGGCAGTACAAAAATTGCCGATTTTCCGCGTTTATCCGTGGAGTGCGCAAATGGTGATGGTGTATTGAACTGGTCTTTGCAGGGCGGTGTTAATCAATTAGGTTTTCCTCAATTGACACTGACTGTTAATGGACAGCTTCAATTAATGTGCCAGCGCTGCTTAGCGTCTTTCGATTTCGCAATAGATTCACAAGTAGAATTAATTCTCGCCAAAGACGATAATCATGCCGACGAAATTGAAAGCATGCTCGAAGATGACGAGATTGATGTAGTAGTAGGCAGCAAAACATTCAATGTCATGGATTTGATCGAGGATGAAGCGTTGCTGGCAATACCCCAATCGCCCAAACATGCAGTATGCCCTGATGTAGTTGGTTCATTTAATCAATCAGAGGCAGCGAACGATGTAAATGCGGTAGATACAGCGAGCACAAGTACTAAAGTGTCTCCATTCGCTGTGCTGAAGAAGTTGCAATGAAAAGTAAGTGGGCGTACCTAGTGGCATTATTCTGAAAAAAACACTCAGGTCGAAGTATTGTTAGGGATTCTTGAGCGGCAAAAAAGATTTGATTGTCGATTCAAGTGTGTTAAATTTTAGAAACATTTTTTGAAGTATTAGGAGTTATCATGGCCGTTCAGCAAAACAAAAAATCACCATCCAAACGTGGTATGCACCGTTCACACGATTTCTTGACTGCACCACAGTTAGGTATCGAGCCAACAACAGGTGAAACACATATGCGTCACCACATCAGCCCAAATGGCTTTTACCGTGGTCGTAAAGTATTGAAAACTAAGAACGACGAGTAATTTGTTCTTAGCGATAAAGCGGCGTTGCGAGTCTCGTACTTGACGCCGCTTTTTTTTATTCTAAAAATGTTCAAAACCAGCTTTTGTTTTTGTCCATTTTTCATCTTTCATTTTTTTCTTCGAGTCTAAATCGTACTTAAATTGGGTGATTGTTTATCTCATTCTTGTTAAGATTAGTCTCTTGAGGTGAAAAAATAGTAACAAATACATGACAATAAAAATTTCGATTGATTGTATGGGTGGTGATTTTGGCCCATCAGTCACTGTAGCGGCAGCAGTTTCATTTGCGAATCGCGAGCCTGATGTTGAATTTGTTTTGGTGGGACAGGAAGCTGTCTTGCAGGCAGAGTTAAAGAAATTGGGCGCGCTAAATCATCCACGGCTATCGATTGTGCATGCAAGTGAAATGGTAGAGATGGATGATCCTATCGAAATTGCATTGCGCAGAAAAAAAGATTCCTCCATGCGTGTCGCCCTAAATCAGGTGAAAGAAGGGCAGGCGCAAGCTTGTGTGTCAGCTGGTAACACTGGTGCCTTGATGGCAGTGTCTCGCTACGTTCTTAAGACCATGCCAGGTGTGGATCGCCCAGCGATTTGCAGCATATTGCCGAATCAGAAAAAACTCCCAACTTACATGTTGGATCTCGGCGCGAATGTCGACTGCGAACCACTACATCTGCATCAATTTGCGATTATGGGTTCAGCTCTGGTTGCAGCGCTCGAGAATAAACCTCGTCCCACAGTAGGTCTACTCAATGTCGGTGAAGAAGATATCAAAGGCAATGATGTGGTGAAGCGCACGGCGCAGTTATTGCGCGCGGATCATGAGCGCGGTCTATTGAATTTTTACGGAAACGTAGAGGGTAATGATATTTTCAAAGGCACGACGGATATCGTGGTGTGTGATGGCTTTGTTGGTAACGTTACCTTGAAAGCAGTAGAGGGTTTGGGACGTTTTGTTAAAACCACAATGACGGATGCGTTTAAGAGTAACCCGCTGAATATGTTGGGAGCCTTGATCGCGCGTGGTGCTTTGAAGCACATTTCAAAAACCATGAATCCATCGAATTATAATGGTGGTAGTTTGCTGGGCTTGCGTGGCGTTGTTATTAAAAGCCATGGCGGTGCAGATAAGTATAGTTACGAATGGGCGATACAACGTGCATTCGATGCAGTAAAAAATGATGTGCTTGCGCGCATCACAACATCCTTGGCGGAATTAATGCCAGTGCCCGTAGAGGCAAGTACAGATAGTTCCGGTTTGACTGAACAATAATACAGATAAAGACGCATGACTTTCTATAGCAAAATTATAGGCACAGGAAGCTACCTGCCACCGAGAAAAGTAACGAATCACGAATTGGCAGCGCAGTTGGCTGCAAAAGGAATTGAAACTTCCGATGAATGGATCGTGTCGCGCAGTGGGATTTCGGCGCGTCATTACGCAGAATCCGATGTCACTTCTAGTGACATGGCGGTTGAAGCAGCAAAGCGCGCGCTGGAAGCAGCTGATCTGCAAGCGAACGATATCGATTTAATTATTTTAGCGACTTCTACGCCAGATTTTTTTGGTGGATTTCCTAGTACGGCTTGCGTCGTGCAAAACAAATTGGGTATCACTAACGGCGCTGCGGCAGTTGATGTCCAAGCGGTATGCAGCGGATTTATTTATGCGATGGCGATGGCCGACAGCATGATCAAATCCGGCTCACACAAGAAAGCACTGATTATCGGTGCAGAAGTATTCTCGCGCATCCTTAATTTTGAGGATCGCACGACTTGTGTGTTGTTTGGTGATGGTGCAGGCGCTATCGTCATGGCGCAATCGGAGGAGCCTGGCGTCTTGGCAACAAAGTTGCATGCGGATGGTAGTCATGCACATATTTTGTGTGTGCCAGGAAACGTCAATGCCGGCGTGGTTGCTGGTAGCGCTTTTTTATACATGGATGGTCAGGCAGTCTTTAAATTGGCTGTCAATGTGCTTGAAAAAGTCGCCAACGAAGCCTTGGAAATTGCGGGTATGGATGCGAGTCAAATTGATTGGTTGATCCCACATCAAGCCAATATTCGTATTATGCAAAGTACTGCAAAAAAATTGAAATTGCCGTTAGATAAAGTGGTTGTGACCGTGGATCAGCACGGCAATACCTCGGCAGCTTCTATTCCCTTGGCTTTGGATGTCGCGGTGCGTGATGGTCGCGTTAAAAAAGGCCAGATTGTAATGTTAGAAGGTGTTGGTGGTGGCTTCACGTGGGGTGCCGCTTTGGTTAAAATGTAATGCTGATGGCCTTGTTGGTCTCATTAAAAAATACGTAGAGTGAAAATATTATGACGCAATTTGCATTTGTATTTCCAGGTCAAGGTTCCCAAGCCATAGGCATGTTAAATGGTTTTGCTGGCAATCCAGTTGTGCAAGACACGATTGCAGAAGCTTCTGATGCTTTGCAGATGGATTTGGGTAAATTGATTTCCGAAGGGCCTAAAGAGGATTTAGATTTAACGACGAATACGCAACCCGTGATGTTAACTGCAGCGGTCGCTACTTATCGAGCCTGGATTGCAGCTGGCGGCAAACAGCCAGCTATCGTAGCGGGTCATAGTTTAGGTGAATACTCTGCCTTGGTCGCTGCTGGTGTGATCGCTTTTAAAGATGCGGTACCTTTGGTACGTTTTCGCGCGCAGGCGATGCAAAGTGCGGTACCAGTCGGTCAAGGTGGTATGGCGGCAATTTTAGGTTTGAGTGATGCGGACGTGATTGCAGCATGTGTTGAGGCCGCTGCGGCGACTTCTGAGGTGGTTGAGGCCGTCAATTTTAATGCGCCCGCACAGGTAGTGATCGCTGGTAGTAAAGCTGCTGTCGAGCGTGCATGTGAGTTGGCTAAAGCGAAAGGTGCAAAGCGCGCCTTGTCTTTGCCGGTGTCGGCACCATTTCATTCTTCTTTATTGAAGCCTGCTTCTGATCAATTGCGTGAGTATTTGTCGAGGGTGTCATTCTCTGCACCGACGATTGCATTAATTAATAATGTTGATGTCGCGATTGCTACTGATCCAGCTTTGATTAAAGATGCTCTTGTGCGTCAAGCGGCAAGTCCGGTTCGTTGGGTCGAAACTGTCAATGCGATCGCCGCGTCTGGCATTACGCAATTAGTCGAATGTGGTCCAGGTAAGGTACTGGCAGGTTTGACTAAGCGTATCAATGGTGACTTGGTGGGTGATGCGATCTACGATCAAGAAACCTTGGAAAAAGTATTAGTGTCTTTGGGCTCAAACTAAGCTCCAACTAAGTTCGATCTAGGTTCGAGTTAGGTTCAAACGAAAAATTAAATCAATTAAATAACAAATTGCGACGGGCGGATAGCTGCCAAGTCTGGCAAGATAGTGAGGGAATATGACGCAACAATTAGTCAATCAAGTAGCATTGGTAACGGGCGCTTCTCGTGGAATCGGTAAGGCAATCGCTATTGCTTTGGCGCAGGCAGGTGCAAAAGTGATCGGTACCGCAACTTCCGAATCAGGGGCTCAAGCGATTACCGCTTACTTGCAGGAAGTGAATCCTGAGGCGGGTAGGGGCGTGGCATTTAATGTCAACGATGTAGCGCGTTGTAGCTCATTGGTTGATGAAATTCAAAAAGAATTCGGCTCTTTGTCTATATTGGTGAATAACGCTGGTATTACGCAAGATCAATTGGCTATGCGCATGAAAGAAGATGATTGGGATAGCGTTATTTCCACCAATCTAAATTCTGTTGCACGTCTATCTCGCGCTGTTTTGCGTGGCATGATGAAGGCTAAACATGGTCGTATAATTAATATTACTTCTGTAGTTGGCTCATCTGGCAATCCAGGTCAAATGAACTATGCGGCTGCAAAAGCGGGTGTGGCTGGCATGAGCCGGGCCCTTGCATTAGAAATTGGTAGTCGTAATATCACGATCAATTGCATCGCGCCAGGTTTCATTGATACGGATATGACTAAAGCATTGACCGACGATCAAAAAGCGGCGATCCTCAGTCAAATTCCTATGGGTAAATTAGGGCAGCCAGAAGATATAGCGGCGGCAACGGTATTTTTAGCTTCACCACAAGCTGGTTATGTCACGGGAACAACGATACACGTGAACGGCGGTATGTATTTGTGTTAATGTAGTTGTTGTAAATTAAGCGAATTTTGCTGAAATTAGGCGGAGTTGGCGGTGCAGCATCTAAAAATGCTCTTTTCGCGCGCAAACCTGATAAAATGCGCGCACTTTCTGTAACCACTAATGGAGACCACATGTCTGATATCGAACAACGCGTTAGAAAAATCGTCGCTGAACAATTAGGCGTCGCTGAAGCTGACATCAAAATTGAATCTTCCTTCGTAGATGATTTGGGCGCAGACTCACTCGACACAGTTGAGTTGGTCATGGCTTTGGAAGACGAGTTCGAAATGGAAATCCCTGACGAACAAGCAGAAAAAATCACGACTGTTAAACAAGCAATCGACTACGCAACTGCGCACGTCAAAGCTTAATTCTGTCGGATTGCTTTATTAATTCCAGGAGAGACGCTTGAGCCTTACGAGTAAACGTCGAGTTGTAATTACCGGCCTTGGTTGTGTGTCTCCCGTCGGCAATGATATTGCTGACACATGGGCAGCCATCCTCGCTGGTAAGTCTGGTATTGCCACGATCACCAAATTTGATGCTACGCCATTCTCTACCCACTTTGCAGGGGAAGTGAAGGGCTTTAACATCGAAGACTATATTCCAGCTAAAGAAGCACGCAATATGGATACCTTCATCCATTTTGGCATCGCGGCTGGTATGCAAGCTTTTCAAGACAGTGGTCTCACTGTCACTGAAGAGAATGCAGAACGTATTGGTGTGATTGTGGGTTCTGGTATCGGTGGTTTGCCATTGATCGAAGAAACCAAGGAAGTGTTAATTGCGCGTGGACCACGTCGTATCACGCCTTTCTTTGTGCCAGCTTCTATTATTAATATGATTTCTGGTAACTTGTCGATTAAGTATGGATTGAAAGGTCCTAACTTGGCGATTGTTACCGCCTGCACCACGGGTTTGCATTGCATTGGTAACGCTGCACGTATGATTGAATACGGTGACGCGGATGTGATGATTGCTGGTGGTGCTGAATCAACGATTTCTCCTTTGGGCTTGGGTGGCTTTGCTTCAGCCCGTGCCTTGTCTTCTCGCAATGATGATCCTTTAACGGCCTCGCGTCCTTGGGATAAAGACCGTGATGGTTTTGTTCTTGGCGAGGGCGCAGGTGTCATGGTGTTGGAAGAGTATGAGCACGCAAAAGCACGCGGTGCCAAGATTTATGCGGAAGTGTTGGGCTTTGGTATGAGCGGTGACGCTTACCATATAACAACACCGACTGTGGATGGCCCGCGTCGAAGTATGCTCAATGCTTTGAAGAATGCGGGTTTAAATACGGATCAAATCAGCTACTTGAATGCGCATGGTACGTCTACACCCTTGGGTGATAAGAACGAAACCGACGCTATTAAAGCAGCCTTCGGTGATCATGCCTACAAGATGACGATCAATTCGACTAAGTCGATGACCGGTCATTTGTTGGGTGGTGCTGGTGGTTTGGAATCTGTTTTATCCGTATTAGCTGTGCATAATCAAGTTTCACCACCGACGATCAATATCATTAATCAAGATCCTGAATGTGATCTTGATTATTGTGCGAATACGGCACGTGAAATGAAGATTCAATACGCAATGAAAAATTCATTCGGTTTTGGCGGTACGAATGGGACTTTGATTTTTGCTAAAGTTTAAACGTCGTTATCGTAAGTTTGTAATTTTTTCGTATTAAAATAAACACCACATTTCTATGTGGTGTTTTTTTTTGCGATTGGTTTCCTTCATGAGTATTGCGATTTCTGTGGTGATTCGTCCGTCGAAAGTGATGCGCTGGCTATTGCTATTCATTGTGTGCTGCACTAGCCTTGCTTGGCTTTGTGTTTTGTACTGGTACCTGCCACGCGCGAATCTGATTGTTGCTGGCGGGGGATTGGCAATTGCTTTTCTAGTGCTTTATGTTGTGCTTCGTGCGCTGCGCTATACCTTACGCCAATCGATGGCTTTTGGTTTGGACGTGAGTAGCATTGGTGATGTTTTGTTGCGCAGACTTGATGCGTCCGGGCAAGTGCTTGAATCAGATTCGGTAAAAATACGATCACCTTTGATTTTGTGGTCATCGTTGTTGTTGCTGAGCTTGCAAAATGAGTCGGGTAGCGTGACACGCTTGTTGATTTTGCGTGATAGTGTGAGTGGTGAAGGCTTTCGTCGCTTAAATTTGGCCTTTCATTGGTTGGCGCAAGCTAAGACACATACTTCGGTGCAGAATGATTTGTCTGAAGGGAACTTTTGATATGGGCGTTTGTCATAACACCTGTATCGATAAATTCATTAATGAAGCTTCAAAAACTAAATAATTAAATAAATAAGAAAATGGGAATGTTTGCGTGACGACAGAACGCGAGATAGATCAACTCTTAGTTGAGCGCGTTCAGCGTGGTGATAAAAAGGCGTTTGAGCTTCTGGTTTCCAAATATCAAAGGAAATTATATAGGCTCGTGTCTAGGCTCGTCCATGATCATGCAGAAGCGGAAGACGTGGTACAGGAAGCTTTCATCAAGGCCTACCGTGCTTTAGCCAATTTTCGAGGCGATTCTGCGTTTTATACATGGCTTTATAGAATTGGAATTAACACCGCAAAAAATTATTTAGTGACGCAGGGACGACGTGCACCGACATCAACGGATGCCGATATCAACGAGGCGGAAACTTTTAATGATGCGGATGGACTAAGAGATATCAATACACCAGAGTCTCTATTGGCGAGCAAGCAAATAGCGGCAACGGTAAACGCGGTTATGCTGTCTTTGCCGGAAGAGTTAAGAAATGCAATTACTTTACGCGAAATAGAGGGCTTGAGTTATGACGAAATCGCAGAGGTCATGCTGTGCCCCATTGGCACTGTGCGTAGCCGTATATTTCGTGCGCGGGAAGCGATCGCAGAAAAGTTAAGACCCTTAATTGGCACCGCAATAGATCAACGTTGGTGAAGTGTTTGATCTGATTTAGGCTTAGCCTTATTGAAATAATAGATGTTGTAAAAATAGATGTGTTGAACCAGGAAGAAACGATGAACAAGACGAATCATGATGAACTCATTTCTAGCATGCTAGATGGCGAGCTAACGGACGCGCAATTAGATGCTGTGCTGACCCGTTTGAAAAGTGATGAAGGCAAGCAAATTTTGGCAAGTTGGAATCAATATCACCAAGTCGGTGATGTATTGAGATCCGAGGACTTGGCAGTGCCTTTGAGTCCCGGCTTCTCCAAGAAATTCTCCGCCTTGCTGGATGCTGAACCCGTGATTCTGGCGCCGAAGTCGAGCTTGGTTCTCGCTAAGAAGGGGAACGACGGTTCGTCTAAATCACCTTACTTTGCTATCAGTAGTGTCGCCGCTGCGGTGATGGTGGCATTTATCATGACACCACAAATTCTTCCTTTATTGCGTCCGCAGGCCGCACCTGACGCACAGATGGCAAAAGTAGATCAAGCCGATGGTTTTGCTGCGCCTGGTGTCAAACTGGCGTCTAATGCAAGTGCCTCTGGATACGCGAACAGCAACGATAAGAAAGAACTTGAATTCGCACCTAAATTAGAAAATCAGGTTGAAATGCTGCGTGATCCGATTTTGGATAGCTATTTGTTGGCGCATCAAAAAGTGTCACCGTCTTTTGACAATGGGGCGCGTTATATTAAACGTGCTAATGTTGTGTCTTCCTCTGAATCTGAAAAGTAATCGTATGCGGTTTCGCCTCATTTCTTTGATCGTCGTACAAGCTCTGTTTTTCTTGCCTGGCATTGGAAGTGCGCAAAGCAGTGAGGAGCGTGATCTTCTAAAACTCTTGCAGACCACGCAAGCGGCGGCAAAGAAAACCAGTTATTCCGGCACATTTGTCTATCAACAAGGTAACCAAATTCGCACATCCAGAATTACGCATGGATTTGATGGCGATGTCGAAGTTGAAAAGCTGGAGATTCTCGATGCAAAGCCGAGGGAGTACATACGTCGAAATGGCGAGGTAACCTGCTATCTACCAGATAGTAAGGTGATACAAGTCGAGAAAAATTTAAGCCAAGAAGAGTTTCCAGCGCTGTTGAGCGAAAATGTAAATTTACTCCCTGAGTCTTATTACATTAAAAAAGCACAAATGAGCCGCGTTGCGGGTGTCGAGTGTCAGGTATTAAATCTGCAGCCGAAAGATGCAATGCGTTATGGCTTTCGCCTTTGTGTTGAGAAAAACGCGGGACTACTATTAGGCGTACAAACTTTAAATCCGCGCAATGAAGTCATCGAACAAATCGCATTTACCCAAATTTCTTTGGGGGAAGTCGATAAAAATCGCTTAAAACCTAGTTTTACCAATGTCGCTCAATGGAAAACTGAAAATATGACGGTACAGGCCAATGTCAATTCTGGCTGGATCGTAAAAAATTTACCGAATGGTTTTAAAAAGACACTTGAAACTAAGCGATTAATTCCTATTTCTGTCAATGCAGCAAGTGCAGAACAAGGGCAGCCCAAATCCCACCAAGTGGTACAAATGATGTTTTCTGATGGTTTATCGACGATTTCGGTTTTCGTAGAACCCAATACAGGTAATCGCACCGAAGGCAGTTTGCAGCAGGGTGCGATGACGATTATGGGGAAACGTTCGGGTGATAGTTGGCTAACTGTGGTGGGTGAAGTGCCGAATGCTGCGATTAAACAAGTCATGAATTCTGTTCAATTTAAGAGGTAAATAGTCTGTTAGTTAGTTTTTACCTCGGTTTTAGACTAATGGTGAGAAGATGAAAAAAGTGCGATTTTTTCCTGCTGAAAAACATATTTCTATATTAATTTCTTCTGTTTTAATTTCTGCTTCGGTGTTTGCTGGTGTTAGCTTCTTCAGCTCTACCACTCACGCGAACGCGCAGGCCGGAGCACAAAATCAGCCTGGCTCTGCCAATCCTACAAATCCTAATGCAGCACCAGCACCTTTGTTGGTGACCGGATTACCGGACTTTACCCAGTTGGTCGAGAAAACGAGTCCCGCTGTCGTCAATATTCGTACCACGCAAAAAATCTCACAGGCGCAAGGTGATCCCTTTGGTGGTGACGAACAGGCTGAAGAATTTTTCCGCCGTTTTTTTGGTATGCCAGCCCCACAGCAAGCGCCTAAAAATCGTCGTCAAGCTCCCCGTCAACAAGAGCAGGAAGTACCTCGTGGAGTCGGTTCAGGTTTTATTGTGAGCCAGGACGGCTATGTATTGACCAATACCCACGTCGTTGAAGATGCATCTGAAGTCTATGTAAAATTGACGGATAAGCGCGAATTCAAAGCGAAAGTGATAGGTAGTGATCGGCGCACCGATGTCGCAGTGCTAAAGATAGAAGGCAGCAAATTGCCTAAAATAGCCATCGGCGATTCCGACAAAATTAAGGCAGGTGAATGGGTCATCGCGATCGGCTCACCCTTTAATTTGGATAACACCGTTACCTCAGGAATTATTTCATCCAAGGCGCGTGATACGGGCGACTATTTGCCACTGATTCAAACCGACGTGGCGGTCAATCCTGGAAATTCCGGTGGGCCTTTGATTAATATGCGCGGCGAAGTGATTGGTATTAATTCACAAATTTATAGTCGCTCTGGTGGCTATATGGGCATCTCGTTCGCGATTCCAATTGATGAAGCGATGCGGGTGGTTGAACAATTGAAAAGCACTGGTGTCGTTTCTCGTGGTCGAATGGGGGTTGGGATCGAGGACTTGAGTAAAGACGTTGCCGAGGGTTTGGGACTTAGTAAAGCACAGGGTGCATTGATCAACCAAGTTGAGCCAAATGGTCCAGCAGAAAAGGCTGGAAT
>CAUPNA010000035.1:0-30138 GCA_963512475.1 uncultured Undibacterium sp. | reverse complement strand
AGCATCGCTTAAATCTAAAGTTCTGATGCTTAAGAGTGCGGTTTCAAAAATAATTTCAGTAGACAATTGGGAGGCTCGCTATCGATGTGAACGGGTGGTTAAGTCTGATGTGATAATAGGTTTCGTGCTGATTTTGCAGCTTTAGACTGTGCAGGATGCAACTGAAAAAAAGCCACCGCTTGTGATAAGGAATGTGCTTGTTCCTGCATGCTCTCGGCCGCTGCCGCTGCTTGTTCTACCAACGCTGCGTTTTGCTGTGTTATTTCATCAATCTGGGTTATCGCTAAATTAACTTCTTCAATACCAGCACTTTGCTCCTGGCTGGCGGCAGTAATTTCTGCCATGATATCGGCAACATATTTCACCGAGGCGACTATTTCGCCCATGGTCTTTCCCGCATCGTCAACCAATTGAGCGCCCACATCGACTTTAGACACAGAGTCATTGATGAGTTCCTTAATTTCCTTTGCTGCACTAGCAGAGCGCTGTGCCAGGCTGCGGACCTCAGAGGCAACTACCGCAAAGCCACGACCTTGTTCGCCTGCTCGTGCCGCTTCTACTGCCGCATTGAGCGCCAAAATATTGGTTTGAAATGCGATGCCATCAATAACGCCAATAATGTCGACAATTTTCTTCGAACTATCTTTAATGGAATTCATGGTGTGGACAACATTGCCGACGACTTGGCCACCTCTGCTGGCTACATCTGATGCCTTCAATGCGAGTGAATTGGCTTGTCGTGCGTTATCTGCATTTTGTTTGACGGTCGAGGTTAATTCTTCCATTGAAGATGCTGTTTCTTCGAGGGAGCTTGCTTGTGATTCGGTGCGCGAAGATAAGTCTGCATTGCCAGCAGCAATTTGACCAGAGGCGGTCGCGATGGTTTCCGCGCTAAAGTTGACCTGCTGTATCGTCTGGACTAAATTTTGATTCATGTGAGCCAGCGCCGTTAGTAATATGCCGGTCTCGTCTTTCGCTCGTTTTTCTATGTTGGCAGTTAAATCGCCGTTGGCGACTTTCGTTGCTACTTGAATTGCTTCATTGAGAGGTGTGGTGATTGAGTGTGTAATCCAATATGCCAGCAATGCGCAGATCGCCGCTGCGATTAAACCAGACACGATCATCAATTTGATGGAGAAGCTGACATCACTTTTAATTGAAATTCTTTCTTCACCCATTTGACTCTTTTCAAAATCAACCAACGCTTTCATGTCAGTCGTTGCTTTTGTTAGTGCTGGAAAAACGATGGTATTCATTAGATTTTCGGCGGCTTCAATGTCATCCAATTCTAATGCATCTGCTGCCTGTACAAATGACGATACGAAAGCAACGCGTGACTTGGTTGCAGTTTCAATTAATTTTTTCTTTTCTGGCGTGTCGGCTTGTTTTGCAATTTTCTCAAGAAGCTGGCCAATATTCTTTTTATTGAGATCAATGGCCTGGTACTGCTCCTTGCGCAAATTTTGATCGCGAGTAAGAAATAAGGCCGAAACACGCCGTCCATTTTCTTGCATGATGCGTGCGACTTCTAAGGCGTTTTCGAGACTGCTGACATTTTGATCGAGCATCTTTTCGTTTTGACTGTCAAGCGAGCTTAAACGCGTCGCATTAAACATTGCCATTAATAACATAATCGCCAATAAGGTGCCGAAGCCTAACCACAGACGAGTCCGAATCATGATGGAATTTAAATGCATTTTCTTACTCCTTAAGCTAAGCGATTTTCAAAAACGTTACGGTCTATGGAGGTGAGCAACTTTTGTATCCAATACTTGATTTCATTGGAAAAAATTCACATTCTATCGATAATACACAGACTCATTTATTTCTAAAAATAAATTATTACAGTGCACATGAAAATCCAACAGTAGCTGCGCGGTACAATGTGCACCTTAAGGTTTCGCATCACCAATTTGGCGGGTAATTTATTAACTTCTAACTCAATAATACAAAAGAATATGAAATTAGCGACACTGAAGGATGGAACTCGCGATGGACAGCTAATTGTGGTCTCGCGTGATTTGAAAACAGCACAAATTGCAGACGGCATTGCGGCGACGCTACAGCACGCGTTGGATGATTGGAGTTTCATCGCTCCGCAGCTCGACGAAGTGTACGAACGTTTGAACGCTGGAAGAGGTATTAATAGTTTTGATTTTGACCCACAAAAATGCATGGCACCGTTGCCGCGTGCCTATCAATGGGCGGATGGATCATCGTATGTCAATCATGTCGAATTAGTGAGAAAAGCACGTAATGCCGACATGCCCGAAAGTTTTTGGCATGATCCCTTGATGTACCAAGGCGGCAGTGATGATTTTATTGGCCCGATGGACGACATCGCTTTACTGTCTGAGGAGTGGGGCATCGATTTTGAAAGTGAAATCGCGGTGGTGACTGGTGACGTCCCTATGGGTGTAAAGGTGCAGCATGCCCAAGAGCATATTCGCTTATTGATGTTGGTGAATGATGTTTCTTTGCGTAACCTGATTCCAGCGGAGTTGGCAAAAGGCTTTGGCTTTTTTCAATCTAAACCTGCGTCTAGTTTTTCGCCAGTGGCGATAACGCCAGATGAATTAGGAGAGGCTTGGAAAGACGGTAAAGTGCATTTGGCACTGCGTTCAACCTGGAATGACACGCTGGTCGGACAACCGAATGCAGGCGTGGATATGGTATTTTCTTTTCCACAATTGATTACTCATTTGTGTAAAACGAGGAATGCGCGCGCGGGTACGATCATAGGCTCTGGCACGGTGTCGAATAAAGATCCGAAGAAGGGCTATAGCTGTATTGCAGAAAAACGAGCCCTCGAGATGATCGCAAATGGTGAGGCAAGCACAGAATTTATGAAATTTGGTGACAAAATTCGTATAGAGATGTTGGATAAAAACGGTAAATCGATTTTTGGTGCAATTGAACAAAGCGTGGTCGAATACAGTAAAAACTAAAGATTCGCGGGTTTTAGCGATGAATTTTGATTTTTTCTAGAAATTCATAGTCTGAGTCTATATACTGCTGGAGTTATATAAACTTAGTAAAGTTAATTTTTATCATATAAAGAAATAGTGCTTTATACCGATATAGAACTACTTCGATAAAGCGCTATATCGATAAAAAACTTTACTCTGACTCTAGGATCCTGCATGAATCTCCATCAATTGCGTTTCGTTCGCGAAGCGGTCAGACAGAACTTCAACCTTACAGAAGCGGCCAAAGCCTTATTCACTTCGCAGCCTGGTGTTTCAAAGGCGATCATCGAACTTGAGGAGGAGCTGGGTGTCGACATCTTTGCCCGTCACGGCAAACGTATTCGTGGCTTGACCGAACCTGGTCGAGCGGTGCTGAAGTCGGTTGAAATGATCATGCAGGAAATTGATGGCTTAAAACGCATTGGTAAAGAATTCGCGGCGCAAGATAGCGGTAGTTTTACAATCGCTACCACGCACACACAGGCACGCTATGCCTTGCCTAAGATCGTGCAGGCTTTCATGCAAAAGTATCCTAAAGTGCGTTTGTATTTGCTTCAATGTAGCCCGAAACAAATTGCAGAAATGGTAATGCGTGATCAGGCGGATATTGCGATTGCGACCGAGGCGATAACCAGTATTGATGGTTTGGTGTCTATGCCTTGTTATCAGTGGGAACATGTGGTGGTAGTCGCGCCAGATCATCCTCTGCTTAAATTAAAGGGAATCACCCTTGAAGATATTGCCCGCTACCCCTTGATTACTTATGACGCTGCATTTGCTGGTCGCAGTAAAATTGACCATGCCTTTGATGTGCGTCAGTTGAAGCCCGATGTGCTGCTAGAAGCGATAGATGCGGATGTGATTAAGACATATGTCGAGTTGGGCATGGGCGTTGGCATCATCGCTGGGATGGCGTTTGATGCTGAGCGCGACGTAAATTTGCGCGCAATTCCCGTAGGCCAGTTGTTCGGCATGAACGTCTCGCGGGTCGCGGTAAGACAGGGCGCGTACTTGCGTACTTACATGTACACTTTTATCGAGATGCTGTCACCGACGATGAATCGCAAATTAATTGATCAGGTGATGCAGGGCGGTAAAGACAATTACGATTTGTGACCCGATGTCGATTTAAGCACATCGGACAAAAAATTTAGAAATAACAACTTCAGAACAGTGAAGTCAATAAGAGAAAGAATGAAATGAAGCGTGAAGCACTAGCTGATTATTATGCGCAATGCGCTGAGATCTTTGATGAAAAATATCAAGAACCAGATTTAGAGGAAGATGCTTATGCGGCAGCTGAGCATATTAGTGAAGCTTTGGCGAATCATGATGTGCTGGAGTTAGGTTGTGGCTCAGGTTATTGGACGCAACATTTTGCTGATGCCGCGAAGTCGATATTGGCGACAGATGTGAACGAAGCTATGTTAGATCTTGCACAAGATCATGATTATCCTGATGGAAAAGTAGAATTTGCGATCGCCGATTGGCATGACCTAAAATTACCTGAGGGTAGAAAATTTACTGCCTGTTTTGCAGGTGGTATGTGGTCACACATACGCCGCGATGAATATAATTCCGCGATGACAAATATATGCAAAGCCTTGGGATCGGGTGGTTTGTTGGTTTTGATTGATGACAACGTCATCGAAGATTTTACGCGTCCGATTGCTCGAACTGATAGTGATGGAAACACTTACCAAATTCGCGAGTTGCCTGATGGTAGCCGTGTCGAGGTCATAAAAAACTTCCCGACCGATAGTTATTTGAAGAAGAAATTTGCGGCAATTGCGCGCGATATTCGTGTGAGTCGTAATGAGTTTTTTTGGATGTTGACCTGCGTATTGAAATAAATTTTGAAAAATAGATGATGATGGATTTACAAACTTGCACGGAAAAAATTCGTGATAAATTAGGTCAAAACAGCAGTCTGAATGCGACCCTGAAATTTGATTGTGGTGCTGATGGTCTTATTTTTGTGAATGCTTTGCTCAACCCACATGTGGTCGATAATCAGGATAGGGAAGCAAGCTGTACCGTGAGCCTGTCACTGGAAGATTTAGTCGCTTTGTTGGCGGGCCAACTTAATCCTGTTAGCGGTTTCATGAGCGGCAAACTGAAACTTGCGGGCGACATGAGTATCGCTATGCGTCTGCAAAAAGTCGTTTAGTGTTTATCGGAACCACTGGCCGTATGCAAAGCGCTGTATTCAAAATCTATTTGCCTAAATACGATAAAGAATTTCTCTGTAGCGCCAATGAAACCTTGCTTGCTGCTGCTTTGAAGCAAGGCTTGGTATTAGCCAACTCTTGCCGAAATGGGACATGTCGAACTTGCTTGTGTCAGCTGAAAACCGGCAGTGTTGAATACACAGTCGAATGGCCAGGTTTGAGTTTTGACGAAAAATCTGAAGGAAGTATTCTTCCTTGCGTCGCTAAGCCTTTAAGCGATTTGAGTTTGGACGATCTAGTATTGAGTAGTGAACTGTAGCATCCAACGTTGCATTGGCTGTGTTGTGAATAATGAAGATAATTTCGAGGTGAAGCGATAGGCAGCGCAGTTTAGCGTAGCTTTTTACTAATAAAATTATCAAAAAAATGCCAAAATGCAACGAATTTCTGTGCTTTCAATTTAAAATTTACTTTATTAAGAAATTATGCGTATAATCGTGCCCATCGTTGAGATTCGAGGTAGCAGTGCAGTATCAGTCTGTCATTTCTTGCTTGGTTGAAACGATCTATCGGGCACATGCCCACATTAACTGAAATAGGAAATTGTAATGGCAACAGGTATTGTAAAATGGTTCAATGATTCTAAAGGTTTTGGTTTCATTACACCTGACGAAGGCGGCGAAGATTTGTTCGCACATTTCTCAGCAATCGTATCAGCAGGCTTCAAATCTTTGAAAGAAAACCAACGCGTTTCTTTCGACGTGACAACTGGCCCAAAAGGCAAACAAGCATCTAACATCCAAGCTATCTAATTTGATAGTTTTGATGGCTTGTAAAAGTCGCTTAAAAAAACCCAACCTCTGGTTGGGTTTTTTTCGTCATTTTTTTGCCTATTTGATCAATAGTCAGCATTATTTCTTCACGATTCATCTAAACCTAACTATACTTGTATTGTACAAAATCAATATTGAATTTGGGCAACTGTATTATTTTCTAAGTTCTGTTATAAAAACTTCCCACCTTATAGAAAATTCAGTCGGAGTCAAATATATGTTTAATGTCACAATCAAGTTCAGGTTGATTGCCACAATGGCCTTTATGGGCATTATGCTGGCGGTCGGTGGTGCGATGGGATTATTCGGTGTGCGTAACAGTAATGCGACTATTACAGAATTATTCACAAATCAGTTGCCATCTTTGGAAGCATTGAGTGAGTCTCGTATTAACTTATTGAGAGCCCGTACTGCGATTGCTCGCTCCATCGCTCATCCAGAAGCTAGCGACAATGAAGCGAACATCAAACGTGTCGAGGACTTTTTGCAGAAGTCAGACAACGTTTGGAAAAAGTATGTGGCGTTGCCCGCTGGAGAAGACGAGAAAAAAATTGCTCAAGAAGTTGTGGTGGCGCGTGAAAAGTTCATAAAAGATGGGTTTTTGCCGATGCTAGCAGCGCTGAAGGCTCAGAATGCTGTTGAGGCGGATCGTTTGAATATGCAGGTGGTTCCTGACTTATTCCGTAGCTATTCAGACAAGATGGAAGGTTTGAATGGTTTTCAAATGAAATCTGCTGAGAAAATGTGGCAAGAAAATCAGCAAGCTTATAAAGTGTTTATGTGGGTTGATCTCATTGGTGTACTTGCAGGTTTGATTGCGGTATCTGTTTCAGCATATTATCTACTTGCGGCGATTTCGCATCCTTTGCATTTTGTATTGAATCAGTTTGATGCGATTGGTAACGGCGATCTTTCCAATCAGATCAAAGCAAAATCGAATGATGAAATGGGACAGTTGCTGACGGGCTTGGAAAACATGCGTCAGAATTTGGTGCAAACAGTCACCATCGTACGCCAGGGCAGCTCCTCTATTGCTGTGTCTTCAGGCGAGATTGCAACGGGTAATATGGATCTGTCAGCTAGAACTGAAAATCAGGCGGCCAGTCTAGAAGAAACAGCTTCATCAATGGAGGAATTAACCTCGACAGTTCAGCAAAATGCAGACAATGCTCGTCAGGCAAATACTTTGGCCTTGAAGGCTTCAGGCGTGGCAAGTAAGGGTGGTCAAGTCGTTGGTGATGTCGTACACACCATGAACTCAATCAAAGATAGCTCTAAGAAAATTGTCGACATTATTGGCGTGATTGATGGTATCGCTTTCCAAACTAATATTTTGGCATTGAATGCGGCAGTAGAAGCGGCACGTGCTGGTGAGCAAGGGCGCGGTTTTGCGGTGGTTGCTTCTGAAGTTCGAAGTTTGGCACAGCGTTCTGCGAGTGCAGCTAAAGAAATTAAAGAGCTGATCATTGATTCCGTCAATAAAGTCGATACGGGCTCACGCTTGGTCGATGATGCAGGACATACGATGGATGAAATCGTTGTGTCGATCAAAGGTGTGGCAGATATCATGGCTGAAATTACTGCTGCGAGCGTTGAGCAAAGTGATGGTATCGCGCAGGTCAATATCGCAATTTCCAAAATGGATGAGGCGGTTCAGCAAAATGCAGCTCTGGTGGAGGAGGCGGCCGCTGCAGCGGGTAGTATGCAAGATCAGGCAAATAATCTGAACCAGGCGGTCAGTATTTTCAAACTCAGCGGTGACGATAAGCCAAAGCAGTACACGTCTTCTCAAATGGCGGTCAGTTCGCCCAAACCCGCTTCCGCACGCAAGCCCGCAGCCAAGAAAGCGCCAGTAAAAACCTTGGCAAATGATAGTTCAAGCGCATCTAAGGCTAGCAAACCGGCAGCATCAGACCAAGACTGGGAAGAGTTTTAATATTTGTTTCGTAGTTTTGTGAATGCTTGACATAAGCAAATGCATTTAAAAGAATGACGCCTCCAAACATTGAATCCCGATGGTTGGAGGCGTAATTTTTTGTTGTATTAGTGAGGAAATCGCAGCACAGTTTTTGCGCATAATACCGCGCAGTCTTTCAGATATGGCTATTCTATTCCTCGTTTAGAAGTGGCTTTCTTAGCCCTTTACTTTGCAACAATTACTCGATTTTTCCCCGTTTTCTTCGCCTCATACATTGCTTTGTCCGCGCGTTTGATAACAGAGTCTTGCGCCTCGTGCGGTGTACGTAGAGCAACGCCAGCACTAAATGTAATGAATAAACGTTGATCGTTAGCGGTAAAAAAATGCGTGGTTAGTTCGCGCTGCACCCGCATCATGGCTTTTGCCGCTTCGTCTAAGCTGGTTTCTGGCATAACGATTAAAAATTCTTCGCCGCCGTAGCGGGCAATAGCATCAATAGAGCGCAGAGTTTGCTTCACGATTCTGACGACATGAATCAGAGCCTCGTCACCTGCAGCATGACCATGGGTATCGTTGAGTTTTTTGAAGTTATCTAGGTCTAACATTGCGGCACATAAAGAGGTGCCGCGCCGATCTGCGCGATCCGCTTCGCGCTCAAAAATATCATCAAGTCCGCGACGATTGAGGCTGCCAGTGAGTTGATCTTCCCTTACTAGTTCACTCAGGTGTGCAAGCTTATCTTCTAATTCTTTGATGCGGATTTCAGCTTCTTTAACTTCTTTTTGCGCAGCCATCATGATCTGTTGTGAGCGACTGGCTTCGGATTGTATCGTTTGGGTTTCGCTCAAAATTTCGATAATGATTTTTTCTACTTCTGCGGTATTTTTTGTGTGGCTGATTTCTTTTGAATAACCACTGATTTTTTCTTGATAATTGGTGGTCGTACTCGTCATCACATCAAGGCGGTCGATAAATGCCGCCATCATGTTTTTGACTGAGGTTTTGGATTCTGCCAAGCTGTGTTTGAGCGCACCTTGCTTGTATATCACGTCTTTGAGGCTGCGAGTTGCTTCTTGTAATGCACGATGATCGATTGGTCCTGAAATCAGGTTTTGCACCACCTCAATTTGCCCACGCAACCAATTATCGTCATCTAATAATTCTCTGACGTTTTCTAATAGTAGGGCAAATAGGCGTAATAGGAGTTCTTGTTGTTCGGCGGTGTCACCACTTTTTAACTCAATCTGAAAGCATAGCTGTTTGAGTCTAGCGCTGATGCCATTGAGGTCGGCTTCGTTGTTTGCTAGTTTAACTGCACCAGCGATTGATTCTGACTCTGACGAAAGAGCTGGATTTGGTTTGAGTAGTGACGTTACCGCCATGCTCAGCGTTCTGAACAGCAAGTCTTTGAGTACATTTTCGCGAGCGTTTTCTTCTGGCTCGTCATCAACAAGAGAAATGCGTTTTGGCAGCGCATTGACTGTGGCTGGTAACGGCGCAATTGGGTCAACTAAGTTATTGTTGGGTTTCGTGTTGACCTTGCTGGCTAATTCGTTCAAGCCTTTAGCATAATCTTCCCAATCTTTTCCTTTTAAAGCGCGCGCGAGCCGATGTCCATAATTGGCCAAATCACCGCTGGATTTTTGTAAAGATTTGGCGAAAGTGCTGAGTAGACTCTCCGCTTCGCTCGGCATCAAGTCGTCGATTGAGCGCGGCGGAGGGATTTCGACTTTCACCGGTTCTGCGTCATCTACGCCAGAAATTTCAACATACAACTTGCGATAAGCATCGGGTGTTGGCGCAATACGATCTACTGCCAGACGCTTAAAAGTCTCACGAGCAATATCGGTCGGCGTTTTTGGTGTGCTGTTGTTTGACTTTTGTGACATGACACTCTCTCGACAAGATGCAGCTAAGTTTGCTCGCTATGCGTAGCTTAATTTTTTATTCTACCAGTTCGTTCTTAATTGCATAATGCGTTAATTCAGCATTGTGGCGTAATCTCATCTTTATCAAGATGCGTGAGCGATATTCGCTAATGGTCTTAACCGATAAAGACAACTCTTTGGCAATATCACTAACACTTTTGCCTGATGCGATCATCATCATCGTTTGATATTCGCGATCAGAGAGTAGTTTATGGGGTTCGCTGGCATGTTCGTTATTCAGATTATTTGCCATCTCCTGTGCCAATTCCGGACTGATGAATTTGAGACCTGAAGAAACTTGTTGTATCGCTAAAAGCAGCTCTTTTTGCGAGCATTGTTTGTTGAGAAACCCAGATGCGCCAGCTTTTAAGGCGCGGATTGCATATTGATCTTCCCTGTGAGATGAGAAAACAATAATGCCAATGTCAGGGAATTCTCGCTTTATTTGTTTAATGACATCCATGCCATTTCTATCATTAAGCGCGATTTCTATCAGCATGATGGTGACTTCGATCTGACGCGCAAGACGTATAGCATCCTGGCCATGAATGACCTCACCGACGATGGCAATATCTTCGTTGTCTCGGATAAAGTAGCGGATGCCAGCACGTACAACAGAATGTGGATCAACGATCAGTAATTTAATGCGGGCATTCTGGGTCATGCAAAAATCTTTCCTGGCTATTGGGTGTCACTTAGGTAGGTCTAGGCATTATTGCATGATGCATCAAGGAAATAAAGTGCGTTGAACCCAGATTTTCCATTAGGCGCGTCTTCGACGCTATTTGAGCGCTGGCGGCGCATTTTCGGTCATTTTTTTCGTTCTTCGTTGCAAATAGCTAGCCATTTTCGCCTCATTCACGTAAAAACTGCCTCGAAAAGTGCATCCACCATCATCTCAAATCCTAATGGGAATTCTGGGTTGAAAGACCGATTATTTTTATTTGGGGAAGTTCAATTGAAGAACAAGGTAAAATCGACGCTGAGACCATGTGGTAAGTCCACAGAAAAATGACAATGAATTGGAAATCGATTTCGTGAGTAAAGCATTTGTAAAAGAAACTGATCAGGACGATGAGGAAGAATTTGGTGCGCCGCCAATTCCTCCTGGTGTAAAGAATTATCTGACACCGGAAGGGCATCATCGTATGAAGACGGAGCTCTTAAATCTGATTGATAACGACCGACCTGAAGTGGTGAAAATCGTTTCGTGGGCTGCGTCAAACGGCGATCGTTCGGAGAATGGTGACTATATTTATGGTAAGCGACGATTGCGTGAAATTGATCGTCGTATCCGGTTTTTGACGAAGCGTTTAGATTTGGCTGAGATTGTGGATCCGACCGTGCATTTTGGTTCTGATCAAGTATTTTTTGGTGCAATAGTTGAATACGAAAATCAAGAGGGTGATGTCACCACGATACGCATCGTAGGCGTGGATGAATTTGATCCCTTGAACGGAAAAATCAGCTGGATCGCGCCAGTTGCACGTGCCTTGACTAAGGCGAGGGTAGGGGATACGGTCAGTTTAAAGACGCCGCATGGTGTCGACGAGTTGACGATACTTGATGTGCAATATCCACAAAGTTAGAAACGTTGTTTATGTCGTATATTCGCGATGAATTTTGCTGACACCATTGAGGTGTTTTACATTGCGAATGATGCGCGCTAAGTGAATGCGGCCATCGACTTGAATTGTGAAATGAATCTTGGTCATGTCTTTTGATTCGCCATCTTCCATATTCACGTGACTGATATTCGCATCAGCTTCGCCAATTTCTGCTGCGATACGCGCTAAGGCACCGCGTTCATTATTGACGATGACAGAGATGCGGCAATCAAAGCGGCGATTGAGATCTTCACCCCAAGTAACATCAATCCAACGATCTGGTTCCTTAACTTGCATGCGCTTGGCATTCGTGCAGTCGCTGCTATGGACAACTAATCCTTGGTCGCGCTTCAACTGTCCAACGATGCTATCGCCTGGAATAGGTAAACAGCACGGCGACAATTGTACAGAAATGCCTTCGCTACCATAAATGATCACTGGGTCAGGCTTGCTATGCTTCTCATCGCCTATGTGTTGAAATGGGATTGACGGCGAGTCGTTTTCGACCAAATCTAGAATGTGACGTGCTACGAGCGCAGCCATGCGCTTACCGATTCCGATGTCAGTGTGGATTTCTTCTAATGTATTTGCACTCGATTCGTTGAGTAGTTTGTCTACCAAGGACTCCGGTAAATCAGGATTCAAATGCAGGGAAACGAGCGCTTGAGCTAGTAACTGTTTGCCTAGTTCAGTTGATTCATTCAGATTGATAGTGCGTAAATAATGACGAATCGCCGATCGAGCTTTGCCAGTACGAACATAGGTTAGCCAATTCGGCGTAGGGCGTGAATTTGGCGAGGTAATAATTTCAACAATATCGCCATTCTTTAATTCTGTTCGCAGCGGTACGGGCTCATTGTTAATTCTGGTAGCTATCGCTTGGTCACCGATATCGGTGTGAATATTGTAGGCAAAATCAAGCGCAGTCGCGCCACGAGGCAAAGCAAAAATTTTCGATTTTGGCGTGAACACGTAAACCGAATCTGGGAATAAATCGACCTTAACATGCTCCAAAAATTCAGCAGAGTCACCGGTCTGCTTTTGGATGTCGAGCAGGGACTGTAGCCATGCATGGGTACGTTGCTGTAAATCGGTTAGGCTACCTTCTTCATTCTTGTATAACCAATGTGCAGCGACACCTGACTCTGCAACCCTATGCATATCTTGCGTACGAATCTGAAACTCAACTGGCGTGCCGTATGGGCCAATCAATGTGGTATGTAATGACTGATAGCCATTTGATTTTGGGATGGCGATATAGTCTTTGAATTTGCCCGGCATAGGCTTATATAAAGCATGTAAAGTGCCAAGCGCAAAATAACTATTCTGAAAATTGTCGACGACGATGCGGAAACCGTAGATATCTAATACCTGCGAAAAGCTCAGCTGTTTATCGCGCATTTTGCAGTAAATACCGTACAAGGTCTTTTCGCGACCATCGACTTGCGCCTCTAATCCAGCCTCTGACAACGTGGTTTTGACGGATGCCATAATTTTGTTGACCACTTCGCGGCGGTTGCCGCGCGCCGCTTTTATCGCTTTCGATAAAGTTCGATAGCGTAAAGGGTAAATATGGGCAAATGACAGATCCTGTAATTCACGATAAATATTGTTCAGGCCAAGTCGGTGCGCAATCGGCACATAGACTTCCATGGTTTCGCTGGCGATGCGCCTTTGTTTTTCAGGTGACATCACACCTAGTGTGCGCATATTGTGCAAGCGATCCGCGAGCTTTACCAAAATCACGCGTACATCACGAGCCATTGCCAGTAACATCTTACGGAAATTTTCCGCTTGAGCTTCAATATGGCTTTGAAATTCGATTTTTTCTAATTTGGAAAGACCATCTACCAGTGCCGCCACGGGCGCGCCAAAACGTTGAATTAGTTCTTCTTTTTTGACGTCTTGATCTTCCATCACATCATGCAGTAAAGCTGCCATGATGGCCTGCACATCCAGCTTCCATTCGGCGCAAATCTCAGCGACGGCGATAGGGTGGGAAATGTAAGGTTCGCCCGATTTTCGTACCTGCCCCAAATGCATTTCGTCTGAAAAACGATAGGCTTCCTTGACTTGTTTCAAGTCAACAGGAGATAGGTATTCAGAGAGACGGTTAGTGAGTGCTGTAATCGACGCTACCGCATTCGCATGCGGAGGAGCAGTCGAGTGTGTTTCGGATTTGAATTTGTTGCGCGTATTTTTTGCAGGCGATTTCTCAGACATCTGCAACGAAGCTGCAGAAGCAGCAGCAACTACTACATCTGAGCTGGCTGGGGTGAGTGATTTGTCGTCTTGCAAATTCATACTTGGTTCCCAGCCGTTTCACGATGGTCGCGCGATTCAGAAATTAGAATGGGACTTTTTTCAGCATTTCAATGCCGATTTTGCCTTCCGCGATTTCACGTAATGCGACCACGGTAGGTTTGTTTTTTGCTTCAACTTTTGGCGTGTGACCTTGCAGCAACTGACGTGCGCGATAGGTTGCACATAAAGTTAATTGAAAACGATTTGGAATCTGTTTCAAAGAGTCTTCGACGGTAATGCGTGCCATATTATTTCCTTAGAGCGTATGATTGATTTATATGCCCAATTGGGCAAAGAGTGCGGCATTGCGCACTGATTGTTGCGAGGTGCGGCAACGTGTGGCTTTCACAATTGCACTCAATTCTGACAGAGCTAATTCAAAATCTTGGTTGATGATAACATATTCGAACTCTGGCGCGTGCGCGATTTCACCGCCAGCAGCCAAAATTCGTCTGCTAATGACCTCTTGAGAGTCTTGTCCACGCTTATTTAAGCGTTCATTCAGCGCTTGCACCGAAGGCGGTAAAATGAAAACGCTGGCCACGTCAGGAAATTGCTTTTTCACTTGGCGCGCGCCTTGCCAATCGATTTCTAATAAAATGTCGGTGCCGGCTTGCATTGCTTCCTGAATTAAAATCTTGGAAGTGCCGTAGTAATTGCCATGAACCTCAGCGAATTCCAGAAACTCGCCATGATTTTTTCGGCTGAGGAAATCTTCAACCGTAATGAAGTGATATTCTCTGCCGTCTTGCTCGCCAGGGCGTGGTGCTCTTGTCGTAAACGAAATTGATAATTTTAAATCTGGCTCTAATTTTAATAGGGCATTGACTAATGATGATTTGCCAGCACCGGATGGTGCGGAAACCAAAAATAGACTGCCGGAAGTCATCGGATTCGTGCTCATAGCACCTCGCTAAAAAATGAAACGGGCCGTTTACTTGTTGGATTATTTTTTAAAACTATTTTCATTTTAAAATCATTCTAAATTTTGAACTTGTTCGCGTATTTGTTCAATTAATAGTTTTAATTCCATAGACGCATCGGCGAGTTCTTTGAGGGCGGCTTTTGAGCCTAAGGTATTTGCTTCACGATTCAATTCTTGCATCATAAAGTCGAGGCGTTTACCGACCTGTCCACCTTTTTGTATGATTTGACGCGTTTCCGCTAAATGACCGGAGAGTCGAGCCAGTTCTTCGTTGACATCAATGCGTATGCCGTACATGGTGACTTCCTGGCGAATTCTATCCAATACTTCATCACGTGAAATCGTTGGCGTCGTGTTGCTACCTGCATTGCTCAGAGCTAAGCCCAGCGCCTCTTCAAGGCGTGCAATCGCTTTTTGTTGGAATTGTTGTAGAACAGTTGGCAGCAGCGGCGTAATTCGCAATACGATGGCTTCCATGTCGTCAATACAGCGCAGCAAGACAGCGGCAAGTGCGGCGCCCTCACGCGCACGGCTTTCGATAAATGCCTTTAACGTGGATTCTATGGTAACCGTGATCGCCTCTTGCAATTCGTCGGTATTGATTTCAGATTCTTCGATGACGCCAGGCCAACGAAGGATGTCCGCCATACTCATTGCTTTGATTGCAGGGAATTGTGATTGCAAGCTGCTTTGGAATTCCTGGAGTTCCATTAGGATATCAGCATTGAGCCCTTTTTTTTGCGTGCTCAGCTTGGTTTTGCCAAAACTAAAACGACATTCAACCTTGCCACGATGCAGGCGTTTGCTCAGCGTATCGCGAAAAAGCGGCTCGACCGAGCGAAACTCGTCATTGATGCGAAACTGTAAATCTAAGAAGCGAGAATTGACACTCTTAATTTCTATCGTTATTGTTCCAGCGTCGGTTTCTTTTGTGCTGGTAGCGTAGCCAGTCATGCTAAAAATGCTCAATTGATTTCCTTTGATTCGTGTTGTGATTTTGCGAATTGTTTAATGATTAATCATTTATTTGTCTATCAAAGTCCATTGACGCAAAAACGACACTGTACAATGCAAGTCAATGTAATTAATAATTTCTCAGCTATTTTTCTTCAGCTATTTTCCTAAGTGAGACCACATTTACTATGGCAGCACAAAATAACGCACCATTGCCTGACGGTTTAGAAATAGCCGGGTACCGTATTGTAAAGAAAATTGCCTCTGGTGGCTTTAGTATTGTTTACCTAGCTTCAGATGAAGATGGTAATGCTGTTGCGATTAAGGAGTATTTGCCCAGCTCTTTGGCATTGCGGCAAGTTGGTGAATTGGTACCGGCAATTTCTGCTGAAAATTTTCCTGTGTACCGTATAGGGCTTAAATGCTTCTTTGAAGAAGGTCGTGCTCTAGCACGTATCTCCCACCCGAACGTTGTTAGCGTCATTAATTTCTTTCGGGCGAATGAAACCGTTTATATGGTTATGGCCTACGAATCAGGTCGTTCGTTGCAAGAGCATATATTGCGCCGTCGCGATAAAGGGGAGAAGCCGCTGGTATCAGAACGTTTCATTCGTAAGATGTTTAATCTGGTAATGAATGGCCTGCGTGAAGTGCATACGAATAAATTGCTGCATTTAGATTTAAAGCCAGCCAATATTTATTTACGCATGGATGGTACGCCTATTTTGCTCGATTTTGGTGCGGCACGTCAGACTTTGAAGACCGATATGCCTAAGCTTTATCCTATGTACACCCCCGGTTTTGCTGCGCCAGAGCTCTATGTCAAAAATAGCACCTTAGGTCCGTGGACAGATATCTATAGTATCGGTGCATCCATGTTTGCTTGTATGGTTGGCGCGCCACCACAGCCGTCTGATCAGCGCAAGACCAACGATAAAATGGAAGCGCATTTTAAGAAGTTGGAAGGGACTTATTCCTCAGAAATTATCGATGTCGTTCGTATGTGTCTGAAATTAGATCCTATGGAACGCCCGCAAAGTGTGTTTGCCCTGCAAAAAGCGCTGGCTGTTAAAGCGCCGCCGCAGCGTGAGCTGACTTTTCTCGAGAAGACAAAGTTAAAAGTTGCTAAGCTGTTGGGAAAGAATAAAAAAGAAACTGAGGAGGCCGATTTTACGACCATACAGGAAGATACTATCTGATCGTTGATACTGCTTGATTCTCAATAACTCGAACTCACTTTAATACAAATCATGCGCTTTTCAGTCTATCAAGAAAGTCATATTGGCGGTCGTAAAGTCAATCAGGATCGCATGGGGTATAGCTTTACCCGCGATGCCATTTTACTGCTGCTGGCCGATGGCATGGGCGGTCACATTATGGGCGAAATGGCGGCGACCATCGCTATGCAAACTATAGGCAGTCTTTTTCAAAAGCAAGCGCATCCTATGATCGATAAGCCAGAGCGCTTCTTGGAAAAAGGTTTTTTGTCGGCGCACAATGAGATCCATCGCTTCAAATTATTGAAGAATTTGCCGGAGACGCCACGTACCACGATCGTCGCTTGTTTGATTCAAAACGGCAATGCTTACTGGGCACATTGTGGCGATTCTCGCTTGTACTGGATGCGCGATGGCCAAATTCTACTGCGTACTAAAGATCACTCACGTTTAGAAACCTTGATCGAACAAGGCAAGGTTGATCCTTCAGAACGAAATACCCACCCAGACAGAAATAAGCTTTTCAATTGTTTAGGGGCGCCACATGCGCCTATCGTTGAGTTGTCGCGCCGTGCCTCATTGCAAGCAGGTGATTTAATTATGCTGTGTTCCGACGGGCTATGGGGTGTACTGCCAGATCATATTCTGGCGCAGAGTTTGCATGAGCAAACCATCGTGCGCGCTATTCCTGAGTTGGTGCGCAGTGCGGTTGAAATCGCAGGACGTCAGGGCGATAACGCAACAGCGCTAGCAATGATGTGGGAGGGTAATGATATTCTTGAGAACTCCTCAATCATTTCGACTAATACGCTGCCTATAGGCTCAATCGCGACCACGATACAAGTGCCAGTCGATGTTGACGATGAAAACGCTGAGGCTGATATTTTTAATGATGAAGAAATTGAAAAAGCAATCGATGAAATTCGAAATGCGATCCATAACTCCACCCGTTTAACTAATAAAAGTTAAATAACCAATAAGAGCTAAATTCATGTCAGAAGTTATTCGCCCGAGTGGCCGTCCTGCGACGGCGTTGCGCGCCATCCGTTTTACCCGCCATTACACTAAGCATGCCGAAGGTTCGGTTTTAGTGGAGTTTGGTGATACCAAGTTAATTTGCACCGCTAGCATAGAAGATAAAGTGCCTGGGTTTTTAAAGGGCCGTGGTCAGGGTTGGTTAACTGCCGAATATGGCATGTTGCCACGCTCCACTAACACTAGAATGGATAGAGAAGCGGCCAAAGGCAAACAATCAGGACGTACGCAAGAAATTCAACGTTTGATCGGTCGCTCACTGCGTGCGGCATTTGATCTTGAAGCGTTTGGCGAACGCACTTTGCATTTGGATTGTGATGTTATACAAGCCGATGGTGGCACCCGCACGGCTGCAATTTCCGGTGCGATGGTGGCAGCTTATGATGCGTTTTCTAAGCTCGTTGCAAAATCAGCGATTCCCGCAATTCCGGTTAAACATTTTGTGGCCGCTATATCGGTCGGCGTATATCAAGGTGTTCCCGTTTTGGATTTGGATTATTTAGAAGATTCCAATTGTGATACCGATATGAATGTTGTTATGAATGAGCAGGGACATTTTATCGAAGTACAAGGCACGGCAGAAGGTGACGCGTTTGATCGTAAGGCATTGAATGAACTTCTAGATTTAGCGGATGCCGGCATACGCGACATTATTGCGAAACAGAAGCAAGTGCTAGAGTTGTAATTTCATCTCAACGATAAAAATCAATTTAAGTAACTATCTGCATGATGAATAAGAAAATTGTTTTGGCATCTAATAATGCCGGTAAGCTCAAAGAATTTCGTCAAATTTTGGCGCCCCTAGAGATAGAATTAATTGCCCAAACCAGCTTAGATATTCCCGATGCTCCCGAGCCATTTTTTACTTTCGTCGAAAATGCTTTGACCAAGGCGCGTCACGCTGCGCGTCTGTCTGGTTTGCCAGCGATAGCGGATGACTCCGGTATTTGTGTGAATGCATTGGGTGGCGCACCTGGCGTGTATTCAGCACGTTATGCGGGCGAGCCAAAGTCGGATCAAAGAAATAATCAGAAGCTCGTTGAAGCACTGCAAGAGGCGGAAGATCGCTCTGCTTATTATTATTGTGTTTTGGTTTATGTGCGTTCAGAACATGATCCACAACCTGTCATTGCCGATGGTCGTTGGTCTGGGCAAATCATTGATGTGGCTAGAGGTAGTGAGGGCTTTGGCTATGATCCTTACTTTTATTTGCCTGAATTTCAGCAAACTGTGGCCGAACTCAATGCCGAGCAAAAAAATGCTTTGTCACATCGTGCTCAGGCACTCAAAGAATTACTCAAGAAGTTAAGATGATTCCAATTAAGCCCATCTCGTCGTCAGTCGCCTCAGCTTCTGACGCTGCGCATGATCGACAAGAAAAAATGCGCAATATTCCTGGTGAAGTAAAAGCCAATTTCCTTGCGCCAGGCGTACTCAATCTGGGCACTTTGCCACCACTGTCCTTATATATTCACTTTCCCTGGTGTGTGAAAAAATGCCCGTATTGTGATTTTAATTCGCATGAAGTAAAGACCTCTTTTGATGAAGATCTCTATTTGACGGCACTGCGGGCAGATCTCGAAGCCGCTATGCCTATGATCTGGGGTCGTAAGATCTACACCATCTTTATTGGCGGTGGTACACCTAGTTTAATGTCGGCAGCGGGCGTGGATCGCTTGCTTTCTGATTTGCGTAGTTTGTTACCGCTTGATGCCAATGCTGAAATTACCATGGAAGCCAATCCAGGGACATTTGAGGCGGAAAAATTTCGTCGGTATCGTCTGAGTGGCATCAATCGTTTATCCATAGGGATACAAAGTTTTAACTCGCATCACTTATCTGCATTAGGCCGTATTCACAATGGCGATGAAGCAAAACGAGCGATAGAAATCGCTGCGAAAAATTTTGATAATTTTAATCTGGACTTGATGTTCGCCTTGCCGTCGCAAACGCTGGATGAATCGATTGCCGATCTCGACATGGCATTGAGTTTTCAACCTAATCATCTGTCTCTGTATCACCTGACTTTAGAACCGAACACCTATTTCGCAAAGTTTCCACCTTCTATTCCAGATGATGATTTAAGCGCAGAAATGCAAGATCAAATTCAAGCAAGGATGGCGGATGCGGGTTATCGGCATTACGAAGTTTCAGCGTTTGCCAAACCAGGACATGAATCTCGCCACAATTTAAATTATTGGAATTTTGGTGATTACTTAGGGGTGGGTGCGGGGGCACATTCGAAGTTGTCTTTCCCTCACCGGATTGTCCGCCAAGTCAGGCACAAGCAGCCTAAAGCATTCATGGATAGCGCATTAAAAGGCGATGCCATCCAAGAAAGCAATGAAATTACGAAAGACGAATTAGGCTTCGAATTTATGCTGAATGCTCTGCGCCTTAATCAAGGGTTTGACGCGGCTTTGTTTTCTGATCGCACCGGTTTGTTATTAAATACGATTGAAAGCAAATTGCTGCTAGCGGAGCAAAAGGGCTTGCTGTATCGAGATCATTTGCGACTGGCGCCGAGCGACTTAGGACGCCGATTCTTAAACGATTTGCAGCAAATATTTCTATAAGTTTTAAATACCAAGCAAGCGGCTTAGACAATAGATCGATCAAATTGGATTTGATAGTTGCTGGTGCAAAGCCCTGAATTATGGTTCGGGGTTTTTTTGTCGTCTTAGATCTCAAATTCAACAAGTTTGTGTCTTAATTTCAGCAGAATAAAGCGATTCACGTCTTATTAAGCCAATAATAAAAGAAATTTATAGGTGGCATGGAAAATGCGCTTGCAATTGTGTAAATTTCAACTTACTATCGAGATATAAATTGCCTCAAAGCACTTGATTTTAAGAAATTAAAAATACGGAAAAATTCTATTAAATGATGCCAATCGCTTCATTCCTGCCCGTTGTAAACAGCCAACAAAAGCTGGTTGCCCTATTGCCTGATTTTCCTCAACGTGATGATGAGCTTAGTATGCAATTGCTTACTGCTTTGCATCATATAAATGGCTTCGAACGTCTGTCAAATTTACAGTTGATGATTCCATTGCGGAATCCATTATCGCTACCTTCTGATTTTGAAAATCGTGATTATTGTAAAAATGTCGTGCTGTGCTTTCTTGAAGCGGAATGTGAGTCAAAAGAGGCGCAACAAAAACTAAAGCACTTGAATCAGTCCGGAGTTCGTTTGATGATGGATGAATTCAGTTCGAAATCATCATTGATCTGGCCTGATACCAAAAGCATCTCCGTTAATTGCGAGTCCGGCGTGCCTGCCCATGCGCAAGCTTGGGTCTTTAGCTTGCAGCAAAGTCAGCACTTAGCAAAAAATGTCGCTTCGCCATCTTGCTTATCGCAAGCGCAGGAGGCTGGCTTTAGTTTATTTGCTGGAAATTTTGCTTTTTCCAACGAAAATAGCGCTCGTAGTGCCGATCCAACTTCTCGATCTCGCTTACTAAAATTATTAGGTTTAGTATCGAAAGACGCGGATGCAAAAGAATTAGAAGGCTTGTTTAAGCAAGATCCTACGCTTTCATTTATGTTATTTAAACTTGTGAGCTCGGCTGCATTTGCGCAAACGGTTAAAGTCACTAGCTTCATACAAGCGATTAATTTGTTGGGGCGACGCCAACTGCAGCGTTGGTTGCAACTGCTTTTGTATGCGCGTCAGAATGCACAGGGAAGTAGCCTGAACCCCTTGATGTTAAGGGCAGCATTTCGAGCCAGCTTTTTAGAAGCGCTTTGTCGCCAAAATGGCGGTGATCGTGATCAGCAAGATTCTGCCTTTATGATAGGAATGTTTTCTTTATTGGATCTTTTGTTTGCGAGTCCGCTGTGGGAAATATTGAAGCCTTTGAGTTTGCCAGATGAGGTGCGTAGTGCATTGCTCGACAGAGATGGCCAGTTAGGGGCTTTTTTAACTTTGGCTGAGCAAGCTGATCGCCCTTATACAACTGGATTGGCGCAAGCCATGGGAGCGGCGAGTCTCAATAACGAGATCTATTATGAAAGCCTGATTCAGGCGTATTGCTGGGTAAATCAAGTCTGCCAGGAGCTATGATGACTTCGCGACTTGATCTCCAACAAGAATTATTACTCGGCGTGGAATTGTGCGAAGCGATTCTAAGTGCCGATGACCCCACTTTAGAGTCAAGTTTGAATCGTATTCTTAGCGAATTGTTTGCCGATTGTGATATAGCTTATGCCCGCAATAAGCCATTAGCGGGGCCGGGTATAGTTTTGACCGAGGTTTTTGCGGAAAATTACTTTGTGCTGTCTGGGAAATGCGGCGAGATCAATGAGAGTGACCTTCATAAGTTAAATCAATTGAGTCAATTGACTGCCAGGCTCTTTGCCAAGCGCTTGAGTACGGCCACGCAATTTGATGCCGCGATGAAGTCTCAATTGATTCACGCGCAAATACTTGATCAGCTTCACGAGTCCGTCATTACCATGGATCTCGCTGGTTTCATACTTAGTTGGAATTTTGGCGCCGAGCGCTTATTTGGATACACCGCAGATGAAGCGGTCGGCCAAAATATTTTGTTCCTCTATGAATCTGAAGAGGCAAACGACCATTCTGTACGCGATATTTTTCTGGAGCGCGGCGGTCGTGAGATGGAAGTCAAACGACGTAAGAAAAGTGGTGAAGTTTTTTGGGCAAGCTTGAGCTTATCCACCTTGTTTGATGAGACTCAACAAGCAGTTGGTCTGATTGGTTACTTGAGCGATATTACAGAGCGAAAACGTTCGGAAGAGAGAATTAATCATTTAGCGTATTACGACGTGCTTACCGACTTTCCTAATCGCAGTTTGTTTAAAAAATTGGTCGACAGCGCGCTACAGCAGAGTTTTAGAAATGATGCTTCTGTCTCTGTCATGTTCGTCGACTTGAATCGCTTTAAACCGATTAACGACACACTCGGGCATCGTGTTGGCGATCTTTTGTTAAAGCAGGTCGCTGAACGTTTTCGTTCTGCATTGCGAGACAATGACGTGATTGCGCGCCTCGGTAGTGATGAATTCGCGATCGCAGTGCTTGATGTTAAGCAGCACTTTCACGCCGGATTAGTCGCGCAGAAAATTCTCGCTACCTTAGAACATGTTTTTTCGATTGATGAACATGAGTTACGCTTGGGCGCCAGTATTGGTATCAGTATTTATCCGCAAGATGGTAGTGATGCCGAAACGCTATTGCAAAAAGCAGATATTGCCATGTTCAAAGCAAAACGCTTGATAGATAAAGCAGGTGGCGCTTACACATTCTATGATGCAGAAATGAATCGTACGATTTCCGGTCGTATGTACCTAGAGTCGGGACTGCGCCGTGCGCTGCTGCGCGATGAATTCTTTTTGTTGTACCAACCCAAACTTGATGTGTTAAGCGGAAAAGTGTTGGGTGCCGAAGCCTTGATACGTTGGGCGCATCCGCAAGATGGGATTATTGCTCCAAACGAATTTATTCCTGTGGCAGAGGAAACGAATTTAATTCTGCAAATCGGTGCTTGGGTTTTGGACGCAGCCTGTGCGCAAGCAAAATGCTGGCAGAGCGCTGGCGTGGCACCTTTTCGTATCGCGGTCAATGTGTCGGCGCGTGAGTTTACCGCTTCTCTGCCTGAACTCATCGAGCAGGCGCTTAACAAACATCAAATCTCATCGGGATGGCTGGAGTTAGAGATTACCGAAAGTATGCTGATGCAAAACGCCGAGGATGTGGTGGCGATCATGACGCAAATCACCGCATTGGGCGTGACCTTGGCTTTAGATGATTTCGGTACCGGTTTTTCTAGCTTGTCCTACTTGAAGCGCTTTCCCATTGATACTTTGAAAATTGATCGTTCATTTATTCAGGGGATACCGGATGATGTGGACGACTGCGCGATTGCCAGTGCCATCATTAGTATGGCCAAGCAAATGAAACATAAAGTGATCGCTGAAGGGGTGGAAAACAGCGAACAGTTCGCCTTTTTGCAAAAAATGGGATGCGATGAGATTCAAGGATATTTATTCTCCAGGCCGCTTGATGCAGAGAAGTTTTCAGAAGTGATGTTAAGAAGTTTTAGCTTCCCCTCATTTTATTAATTGCCTTATTGGGCTAAATAATAAGTGAACTATTAAGTACTTATTTAAGAATTTTTCTGAAAAAGTTCACAAGAAATCAGAAAAACTCGCTATAATGCAGGGCTTGAGAGATTGGTTCAAATTTATTTGCGCTGAAATTTCATTGCAGTATCTAAGACGGAAGTGTGGCCGAGCGGTTGAAGGCACTAGTCTTGAAAACTAGCGAGGATGAGAGTCCTTCGTGAGTTCGAATCTCACCGCTTCCGCCAAGAATTTAAAAAGCCCTTGATTTTTCAAGGGCTTTTTTCTTTTTCCGAGTCGTAAAACTCAGCTTTCTATAAGTAGCTTCATATCTAATCTATAAATTTATAGACAATCCTTGATTGGTGTTGATAAATAAATGACATTGCTATAATGTTACGCGCCTAAATGTAATTTGTTCTAACAGGCGCGAAAAGCATGAAGCATCAAGCATCAAGTCAGACATAGTCAGCATGATCGCAAACTGGCCTGATGGAGCTCGAAGCTCCAAAAGATGGCACCGTCAGAGATATCGCCATCTACCCATTCCAACACTTCAGTATGCAAAACGGAAAGCTAAGCCACTTCAACGGCTATCGGTTCTGGATGTAAATCGTGACGGAGCGAGAGCGTTAAAGCAGAAAAGCCGCAAAGCGATTTGGGTAATCACTGATCGCTAAAAATAGCTATTCCAACTCAAACGATATCGAGTTGAAATTTAGAATTAAGGAAAAATTGTGAAACGTTTATCCCTCAGATTTAGTGTGCCGATTTTGCTGCTATTAAGCGCATGCCGCAGCATTCCCGAGAATCAAGAAAATCCTTTAAATCCCAGACCGATTCCGACCAAAGAAGAGGTTGCCGCAATTAATCAGACTTTGGTTGATGATAAATGTCGTCGATCAAATTCACGTCGGGAATACGAAGCTTGTCTGATCGTTGCGACACAACAGATGCCCGCGATTGATCGGGCTAAGCGTGAGTATTTTGGGGAACGATATGACCCAAAAACTTGGTACACCTGTATGCAAGAAGGCGGCGATCATGGTTACTTTAAAAATGATAATTGCGATGTGTATCAATTGCGTCGCCTAGACGACAACATCGCCAAACCAAAGATCGACATGCCAGAAATTAAGTGGCCACGTAGTACGGAATTGCCGGCGCCAAGCAGAGGAATGAGCAAGCGCGAATATTTTGATTTTTTGTGTAAAAGCGAAGCGGGGGAAACGATTTATAAGACCGTGGAGAATGTTCCAGGCTTGTTGCAGATGAGGCCTGCGTTTGAACCAACTGACTTGGAATATAGTGATCGCTATGTCTTAGAGGATCCTTATAGTATTACAAGAGAAAGTTTAAGTGCCCCTTGGGATGCATATGTACAACCACTGACGGGTAAGTATGATTTCCTAGAAATGAGTGGCACCGCATTGAAGAAAAATTATTTTGTTAAGAACGTCAACGAAAAAATCGATTTTACTAAATTAAGTGATTCATTCGTGCGTTTTTATCGAGATGTAAAAGCGCACCCTGGGAAGACAGAAACATCTTATTTAGAAAGTGGACCAGTACATCTTCCAAGCATTGTGAATGCAGTCGAAACAAATAAAATACAAGCAAAGTTTGGATATACGTGGCGAGGTCTAGGTGGCGCATCATTGCGTGAATCAGGAATTACAGGTGGTGATCAGGTAGTCGTTGATTTGCGTACAGGTGAGGTTCTTGCTTTACGACGTAGTTTTGTTTTTAGCGACTTACGTTCAGGTAGTTCATCTGTCTTGTGGATGGGGGCGGCGCATTGTACAAATGCGCTGACCACACCTACGCATATTTTTGTAAAGAAGGTTTTGAAGCCAATACATCCCTTCGGATCTATAAATTAGTCGGTATGGATAGTGGGAATGCTATTTATTTGGACGTGATCTACTCGCCGCATTAGGCGTAAATCTCACGGCTACTGTATAATTTATTGATTGTTAAAGATAAATTGAGCGAAGTTAAAACATGTCCGCACTGTTTGTTAAAGATGTTTCTTGCGCCAATTTAATCTTACCCATATCTATTGCGATCACTCTTTCTTTCCTGACGACGTTTGTTTTGGAAACGATCATTCTTCATTTCTCACATTAAAAATACTATGGTCTGCCTGTCTATATCTAGTCTACGGACGTCTTTTGTCTTCGCGCTTTGCGTGACGATACTTGGTGGCTGCGCTACTTCTACGCCCTCAACGTCGCCAGCAAAAGTCGCAGTTAAAACAGACTTGCCAGTGACGCCTGTTCAAAAGACTTTGCGTCCGGTTCGTATCGGCTTGGCATTGGGCGGCGGGGCTGCGCGTGGCTTTGCTCATATTGGTGTTATTAAGGTACTGGAAGCGCAGGGAATCGTGCCTGACGTGGTGGTGGGGACGAGTGCAGGTAGTGTTGTCGGTGCGATGTATGCGGCGGGGAATAATGGATTCGCGTTGCAGAAGATGGCATTGGAGATGGATGAAGCGACGATTTCAGATTGGTCATTGCCTTTTTTCTCTAAAAGCAGTGGCGTACTAAAAGGTGAGGCATTGCAAGGCTATGTGAACCGTATGGTGAATCAGGCGTCGATAGAAAAACTGAAAAAGCCGTTTGGTGCGGTGGCGACCGATTTAAATACAGGTATGCCTGTCTTGTTTCAACGTGGGAATACCGGTTTGGCGGTGCGTGCTTCGTCGGCTGTGCCTGGTGTGTTTCAGCCAGTGAAGATCAATGATCGATTTTATGTGGACGGCGGATTGGTTTCGCCCGTGCCCGTGCGTTTTGCACGTGAAATGGGGGCCGATATCGTGATTGCTGTGAATATTTCTTCTGCACCCGAGGCTCAGAATTCGTCTAGTTCGCTTGAAGTTTTAATGCAAACTTTTACCATCATGGGACAGAGTTTGAATCAGTTTGAGTTGAAGAATGCGGATGTGGTGATTAAGCCTGATTTGCCGGGTATGAAAGGCAATGATTTTAATGGCCGTAATCTGGCTATTTTGGCGGGTGAGCGTGCGGCGAATGCGGTGATCGTCGAGCTAAAGGAAAAGATCCGGGCGTTTCAAGAGAAATAATTTATTTTTTTACTTCATCTTCTTCATTGATACGGCGTGCGCCGTTGAAGCGCTTTTTCCAGTAGCTGACATTCATGCTTTCTATGCGCACTTTGCCACCCGCAGATGGGGCGTGAATAAATTTGTTATCACCCAGATAAATCCCAACATGGGAAAAACTCTTTTTTAGCGTGTTGTAGAAGACCAGATCACCCGGCTGTAGATCTTTTGGCTCGACTTTGTCACCTTTGTTACTGATTTCTTTTGCGGTTCTTGGGAGCTCTGTTTCGCTGGAGGTTTTGAAAACCAGTCTCACAAAACCACTACAATCGAGACCATTTTCTGGAGAACTGCCACCGCGCTTGTACTTGATGCCGAGTAAGCCCATGGCATTGATGGTCAAATCTGAGGTCTTGTCTCGCAAGTCTTTGAGGGCTGTCAGAGTTTTGTTGGGTGCTTCGGTGACGGTCTCATCATTTGCAAAGCTGTTGCCTGCGATTAGACTGAGCACAAAAAATACTTTGAGAAGTCTATTTTTTTTCATAGGCATTTTGCAAAAAAATTAAAGAAACCGAGGAGAGCCGCGAACAGAGAATTAAGTGGGCTCTTGACTTTGAACCTTACTTTATCCTTGCTTGATCCTGCAGGGAAGAGTATAGCTTACTTTAATTTTAAAGTGAGTTTTACAAAAAAATCCATGTAAAAATTGAATGTTTGAAAATAAAATGAGGAAAGCGGAGATATTCTCGCTTTCCTCATTTTTATTTGAAACTTAAGCTTGGTGCGATGTATTAAGCGTGTTTTTCGATGAAATCAATAACCTTAGGTCATACCATTTCACGCCATTTACGTCCGGAGAAAATGCCATAGTGACCGCAGCCCGGCGCAACAAAATCCTGTTTCATTGACGCTGGAATACTGCTGCAGAGATCATGCGCGGCTTGAGTTTGACCAGCACCTGAAATATCGTCTAATTCTCCTTCAACGGTGAACAGGGCGACCGTTTTAATATCTTGCGGCTTAACCAGTTTGCCTTCTACTTCCCAAGTACCTTTTGGTAAGCGGAATTCTTGAAACACAGTTTTGATCGTTTCTAAGTAATATTCAGCGGGCAAATCTAACACTGCATTGTATTCATCATAGAATTTTCGGTGTTGTTCAGCCGACTCGTCATCACCTTGCACCAGATGTTGGTAGAAATCCCAATGACTCTGTGCATGACGATCTGGATTCATCGCAACGAAGCCCGTGTGCTGCAAAAAGCCTGGATATACTTTACGACCAAAGCCAGGGTAGTTGGCCGGGACGCTGTAGATCACTGAATTCTCAAACCATGAGAATTTCTTTTCCGTTGCTAGCGTATTGACTTGGGTCGGTGATTTACGTGGATCAATCGGACCACCCATCATCGTCATCGTCTTAGGCAACGCTGGGTCATTCTCGCTGGCCATGAGTGAGATCGCTGCCATGACGGGAACCGTTGGTTGGCACACAGAGATCACATGTGAATCTGGACCGAGGTGGCGGATAAACTCTTGTACGTAATAGATATAGTCATGCAAATGGAAGGGGCCGGCGGAAAGCGGCACCATCCGTGCGTCTATCCAATCGGTGATGTAGACATCATAGTGCGGCAACAGGCTTTTTACCGTATCGCGTAATAAAGTCGCATGGTGACCGGACAGCGGCGCAACGATCAAGACTTTGCGTTGTTGACTGATTTTTGTATCGCGCTTGCTGCCTGTTACATTTTTCTTGAAATTAATCAGTTTGCAGAAAGGCTTCAATAAAGCATTTTCTTCCAGAATCTCTATCGTTTGATCACCGATTTGAGTGGAAGTAATTTTGAATTCTGGCTTTTCGTAGTCTTTGCCCAGTCGATAAACTAACTCGTATGCCGCTGCGATTCTTTGCGAATAAGGCGTGTAAGCCAATGGCGAAATGGGATTGGCAAACATCTTAGATGACGCTTCAGCCCATTTGGTCAAAGGTGTCAAAAAAGATCGGTTTAGTTCATGAAGTTGATAAAGCATGGGGCATTTTCCAAGTTGTTGACGGAATTGCTGCGAATTACCTTACTTTCGTAAAGCTTGGTAAGCATCGAATCGGGTCTAGTATAACGCTAAATTATTGCAGTGCGTCATAAATATATTCTGTACGGGAATTTTTATCAGGATCACTCACGAATCCCGCTCAAAACGATTTGGAAAAAGAAGGAAAATAGTTAATGAGACTACTTTAATAGTAATGTGATTTGTCTTAATTAGTATTTAATAACTTATTTACTTGCTCAAAGTCATAACTCTCAATAGCTTTTTGTAACTGAAGATAGTCCTGATTGTTAAATATAGTTGCAAAATCTTGGCGATGACTTTCAAAATAATTTACGGCTTCTGGATTATCTTCTCGTAACAAGTCCGCCAATGATTTACGAATTTCGGCCTCATTCCTCGAATCCTTGTCTATGGTGGGTAGCGAGCTAACTAGATCGGAGGGCTGGCTTTGATTAAAGAAATCCTCTAACTCTTCAAGGGTTGCTCGTAGCTCTTCTTCTAATTCATGCAATAGTTGTAGTGTTAGAGCGCCTAAATGAGAATGCTCTACCTGATCTCGCTGTTCTATCTTTTGCTTGTTTTCAATTTGCGCGCTCAGTTCGGCTATTTTTGTCGCACCTATAGTGCCGCTGACGCCTTTTAGCGTATGAATTAGCCGTGTGAAGTTCTCATCCGTGACCTCTCTCGACCGCACTTCTTTAACTTGCGTCAAAGTGATTTTCTGCGCAGTTGTAAAGCTCCTTAATAGTTTAAGAAATAGGGTTCGGTTATTAGCCGTCGAACGCAGTCCCGCATGTATATCAATGTGATCGAATTGCGGTAAGGCATCGTTCGATAGAGGGCTTATTTTCGCCAAATTTTGATGTCGTGTTTTTTCTACCCAGTAAAGGAGCGTTTCGATCAATACCTCTGGGGTAAAAGGTTTAACTAGGCAATCTTGCATTCCAACTGTCAAACAGCTTTCCTTTGTGTCTGCTTCTTCATGCGCCGTTAATGCAATGATAGGTATTGAATGGTATTTATTCTCTTCGCGAATTTTTAACGTCGCTTGATGGCCATCCAAGATGGGCATT
>CAUPNA010000034.1:0-30446 GCA_963512475.1 uncultured Undibacterium sp. | reverse complement strand
CCTTGATTGCCAGTTTGAGCAAAGCCGTAAAAAAAACTGGCACGATCGATCCTGTGAAAGTCGCCATTGCACTCGAAGACATACAAATTGATTTCTTCGGCAATCCAGCCAATATGCGTAAGAGCGATCACCAATTTCAACAAAGCTTGTATCTGTCTAATTGGGTCAAGTTAAATGGTAAGGACGTTCTGTTTGATCAGGAAAATACCGGTATGGGCTGGCAAACTTTACAAAAAATTGACGCCTTTGTGGCAGCTCAGCCAACTTCTTGTCAAATGAAGCGGCCTTGAATTATTCCCGGATTACGACGAATGTTTGAGACGGCGTGAAAGCATAGATCAGTGGAATTTTTCCTCGTCAATTTATTAAATGGCCTAAGTTACGGCCTATTGCTCTTCATGCTTTCAGCTGGACTGACGCTGATTTTTAGTATGATGGGTGTTCTCAATTTTGCGCATGCCAGTTTTTATATGTTGGGTGCTTACCTTGGGTATACCTTTAGTGGTTTGTGGGGTTTTTGGTGGGGCTTATTGCTGGCACCGGTGATCACCGGTTTGCTTGGCGTCGCCGTCGAACGCTTTGCGCTTAGGCGTCTACATGCGCAAGGTCAACTTGCCGAACTGTTGTTTACTTTTGGCCTGTCGTATCTCATCCTCGAGTTGGTGCAATTAATCTGGGGACGACTGACCGTTCCCTATGCGATTCCTGAAAGCTTGCAAGGCGCGCTGATTCCTATTTATTCCAGTACATTTTCTCTTTATCGCGCTTTCATGGCGCTCGTTGCGCTGGTAATGCTAACCATAATTTATCTCTTGATGACACGAACTCGTATCGGCTTGGTGATACAGGCTGCATTAACACAGCCGACCATGGTGCAGGCCTTAGGTCATAATGTGCCGCGTATCTTTATGTGCGTGTTTGGTACCGGTTGCGCACTGGCAGGATTAGCTGGCGCTGTGGGTGGCAATGCCTTTGTCACTGAGCCTGGTATGGCGGCTAGTGTTGGCAGTATTATTTTCGTGGTCATCGTGTTAGGTGGCATGGGATCTTTGGTGGGCGCGTTCTGGGCATCCCTATTGATCGCCTGTGTGCAAACTTTTGCTATCACGCTGGACGCCTCACTGCTCAGCCTTATTCATCGTTTTGGTGGCGATGTTCAACACGATCATTTTGCTTATGGCGTGCTCTCTTTAAATGTCTCGCAGATCGCGCCGATCTTACCTTTCTTGATGTTGATATTGATGCTGTTGTGGCGACCGCAAGGTTTGATGGGGACGCACCATGCTTAGCAATTTTCCGCCACGCTTTCAGTCATCCTTAACCATGGTTTGTATTGCGGTGTTGAGCCTTATTATCTTATTGTTGCCTGCGTATTTTTCTTCCGGTAAGGCTTTAAATTTTATATCTCAAGTCTGCATTGCTTCTGTTTTTGCGCTGTCTTTTAATATGTTACTCGGCCAGACTGGCATGCTCTCTTTTGGGCACGCGGTCTATTCAGGTTTGGGTGGATTTGTCGCTATTCATGCTATGAATAAAGTCAGTGACGGTGGTTTGAATTTTCCACTTAGTTTAGTTCCCTTAATAGGTGGTTTTGCAGGCGCATTATTTGGTAGTATTTTCGGATGGATTTCAAGCAAGAAATCAGGCATCACTTTTTCTATGATTAGTTTGGGTATAGGCGAGTTAGTGTTTGCTAGTGCGTTGATGTTTCCTGGATTTTTTGGAGGCGAAGGGGGCATTAGCACGAATCGTGTTTCAGGCAAGCCTGTCTTTGGTATCACCTTCGGCCCACAGATTGAAGTCGCTTATTTGATTATGTTGTGGACGATGATCGCGACGCTAGCTATGCTCTTTATTCAACGCACGCCTTTGGGTAAACTGGCAGAAGCGGTGCGAGATAATCCCGAGCGTGTTGCTTTTATAGGCTTTGATCCGCGTTGGATTCGTTTCTTAATGTTGGTCTTATCGAGCTTTTTTGCTGGCATCGCAGGGGCTTTGTCGGCTATTAATTTTGAAATCGTGAGTGCGGAGAATTTAAGTGCAGTGCGCTCTGGAACAGTGCTTTTATTTACTTATATTGGTGGCGTTAGTTTCTTCTTAGGCCCTGTTGTTGGTGCTGTACTTGGCGTATTTATGTCGGTATTTCTATCTGAATTGACGCCAGCTTGGCAGTTATATATGGGCATCTTGTTTATCTTGGTCGTAATAAAAGCACCGCAAGGTTTGACCGGTTTGGCGGTCGATTTTTCCAAAGCTTTTCAGCGTGCGCGGGAGCTGGCCACCTTACCGAATTTTGCTTCGCGCTGTGGCGTACATGTCGCCCTTGTAAGTCTATTTGCAATCGGCATGATTTTGATTGTAGAGATGCTATATCGACTGCGTTTTCGGACGGGAGATGAGCAAATATTGCGCTTGTTTGATTTGGACTTAAATCCACATGAGTTTTTTGGCTGGAGTGTCGCAACCCTAATGATTAGTGCAAGTGTCTGTATTAAGTTGTTGCTGAAGGCGAAGCGAAGAGGTCGCCTATGAGTGCGCTGAGCTTGCAACAAGTGACACTAGAAATCGGCAGTGCCAAGATACTTCGCGATGTCGATTTGGAATTAAGAAAAGGGGAACGACTGGCTCTAATAGGGCCAAATGGCGCTGGGAAATCTAGCCTATTCAATTTGATTTCAGGGCGGAAGTCGGATCGCGCGAAAATTAGTGGTCAGATATTTTTGAATCAAAAAAAAATATCTGGTCTGCCACCACACCAAATCACACGGCAAGGTTTGGCGCGGAGTTTTCAAGTCAGTAATGTATTTACTCATCTCAGCGTGATCGATAATCTATCTTGTGCGGTGATGTGGCGTTTGGGATTTCGTTATACATTTTGGCGTAGATTTTCTCAGCAAAATCAGATTCATGAACAAGCCTCACAATTACTGGATGTCATAGGATTGAACGCTCAGCGCGATCATATCGCCGGAGAACTAAGTTATGCCGAACAGCGCACTTTGGAAATGGGTATGACGGTTGCTAGCGGCGCGCATTGCCTCTTATTGGATGAGCCCACAGCTGGCATGAGTCGCTCTGAGACCGAAAAAACCTTAGCACTCATTCGTGAGTTGAGCAAAGGAAAAAGCCTGTTGATGGTTGAACATGATATGCAAGTGGTATTTGAGCTGGCCGATAGGATTGCAGTGATGGTGCATGGTGAAATCATCGCTTGCGATGTCCCAGAAAAAATTCGCCGTCACGCCAAAGTGCAAGAGGCTTATTTAGGTCATTTGGAGCACGCACTATGAGTGCTTTGCTGCACGTAGAAAATCTGCACGCTTACTACGACAAGAGCCATATTTTGCATGGACTCAATTTTGAAATTCGGTCTGGTGAAATCCTCGCGCTATTAGGTAGAAATGGCGTAGGGCGTTCAACGACTTTGAAAGCGATTATGGGCATGGTGAATGTTGAGGGGCGTATACGTTTTCGCGGGCAAGACATACTCGGCATGCCAAGTTTTAAAATTGCACAATCTGGCATAGGTTATGTACCAGAAAATCGCGAAATTTTCGCTGAACTCTCCGTTGAGCAAAATCTGCGTTTAGGACAAAAGCCTGGGGTAAGTGATCAACAGCCATGGCACTTAGAGGACATGTATGATCTATTCCCCATCTTGAAGGAGCGTAGTCGTACGAAAGCAGGCGTTCTGTCGGGTGGAGAGCAACAAATGTTAAGTCTGTCACGGAGTCTGCTAGGAAATCCTGATTTACTAATGATTGATGAGCCGACTGAAGGTTTAGCGCCCAAAATCATAGAACTGTTACGCGATTTCTTTATCAAGATCAAACAACGTGGTATTGCTATCTTACTGGTGGAGCAAAAGTTAAATTTAGCTTTAGAAGTGGCAGATCGTTTTCTGGTTATGGGGCATGGTCAAGCCGTATTCGAAGGCGATCAACACGCATTATTAGCGAACCACTCGATCCGACAGGAATGGTTGGAAGTTTAGTTTGGAAATCGATACCCTTTAAACGAAATTAGTTTTAAGCATAAAAATAAAGAGACAAAATATGAGCGCATCTATGCAGATCAATGGCAGCCTAGCCATCATCGTAATTGATAATCCACCCGTAAACGGACTCGGCCACGCAAGCCGTTCTGCCATTGCAGAATGCTTGAAAGCAGCTGAAGCAAATCCAGATGTGAAAGCCATTTTACTCACTGGTAGTGGTAAAGCATTTTCCGGTGGCGCAGATATTAAAGAGTTTGGTACGGATAAAACGTTTGCTCAGCCCTCATTGCCCGCTTTGATTGAACAGATGGACGCTTACGCCAAGCCCATTGTTGCGGTCATCAACGGCGTGTGTATGGGAGGCGGTTTGGAGCTGGCCTTGGCTTGTCATTATCGTGTAGCGGGTAGTGGCGCGCAGATCGCTTTACCCGAGGTGAAGTTAGGACTATTGCCAGGCGCAGGCGGCACGCAGCGCTTACCGCGCTTGTTAGATATGGAAACATGCGCCAGTATGATCAGTACCGGACAAGTTGTTTTGTCTGATAACTTGGTGCAGAGCGCGATGTTCGATGTTTTTGAGAGCGATCCGCAAAACTTACTTACTAAGGCTCAAGACTTCGCTCGCAGTATTGCCGACACAAGGCCGATTCCACGCGTCCGCGACAGACTCACGAATGCACCAAAAAATGCTGATTTGTTTGCAGTGACACGTAGTGCATTAATGAAAAAATCTAAGCATTTCCCAGCGCCATTTGCATGTCTCGATGCTTTGGAAGCGAGTCTTGCACAAACTTTTGATGATGGCATTAAGACAGAACGCGCTATTTTTCAGCGCTTATTGCAAAGCCCGGAATCATTAGCTTTGCGCCATATTTTCATAGCAGAACGCGCCGCCGGAAAAATTGCTGGCGTGGATGCAAATACCGCCTTACGCAATATCAAAACCGTGGCAGTGATCGGTGCTGGTACGATGGGGGCGGGAATTGCCATGAATTTCGCAAATGTTGGCATACCCGTGCAAATTTTGGATTTGCAAGCCGCCTCATTGGAAAAAGGTTTGGAAAGAATTCGTGGCAATTATCAAAGCGCGGTCAGTAAAGGCAAGCTCACGCAAGAACAATGTGAGCTACGCTGTGCCTTGATTATTGGTGTCGATCATTACGCTGCGATTGCACAAGCTGATTTGGTGATAGAAGCCGTATTCGAAGAAATGCAAGTGAAACAAAGTGTGTTTGAACAGCTCGATCAAGTGATGAAGCCGGGTGCGATTTTGGCATCCAATACCTCCACTTTGGATTTGAATCAGATCGCGCGTTTCACTAAACGCCCGCAAGATGTCATCGGCTTGCATTTCTTTAGCCCAGCCAACGTGATGGAGTTGCTAGAGATCGTACGCGGTGAACAAACGGCTGCGGATGTGTTAGCGACTTGTTCTGCGTTGGCGAAGAAGATCAAAAAGACCGCCGTAGTCGCTGGCGTTTGTGATGGTTTCATCGGCAATCGCATGTTAGAGCAATACACCAAACAAGCGGCGTTTTTGTTAGAGGAGGGCTGTACGCCGCGACAAGTGGATAGCGCAATAGAAGCCTTTGGCTTTGCGATGGGGCCATTCCGCATGAGCGACTTGGCGGGCAACGACATTAGTTGGGCAATCCGTAAACGCCGTCTCGCCGCAAATCCTCAAGCGATTCACTCTAAACTCGGCGATTTATTGTGCGAGCAAGGACGTTTTGGACAAAAGACGCAAGCTGGTTGGTATGACTATCAAGCCAATGATAGAACTGCACACCCTTCAGAATTGGTAAATAAATTAATCAAGCAACACGCAGAAATGCTGGAGGTAAAGCAAAGACAGATCAGCGATGAAGAAATTGTTCAAAGATTGGTGTTGGCACTCGCAAATGAAGGTAAAAAAATTCTGCGCGACGGGATTGCGGCGCGCGCTTCGGATATCGATATCGTTTATTTGAAAGGCTATGGTTTCCCGATGCATCGTGGTGGCCCTATGTTTTATGCAGACAGTTTAGGCTGGGATAAGGTGCACACCCTATTGCAGCAATTTCAACAAGGGTATCGAGGTGAAACCTGGGCCAATTGTTAAATCAAAAAACTATGACGGTGTAGGCATTTATAATTAACAGATTTTGTGAAATCAGGATTTCATTTTTTAAAATCTGCTAGTTTAGGGACAGACGCGCGGTTATGCTGCGACGATTGAAGTAATTGGGACGAAAAGAATGGATTTGATCTGTCCACAACTATTGTATTGCCGCAAATGCAATTTACCCTATGGCTTGAGCAATTCTCAAGATGAAAATTCGATTTTACAGTTAAGCAAATAGGCTATCAAATCGAAACGAGCATCCGTTTATTTCTAAGCGTACGATATTTATCCTATCCAGCCCACATTTCATTGAAATTCTTAAATGCCCATTTATGCACATCTTCGTGCGCAACGATTTTCTCGCCCTTGCAATCCATCGTAGGACGAGAAAGATCGACGACTTGCGGGGGAAGGTAAGTCATTGACTTGGTTGAGAAAAATATTTTGACTTTGGGGTTGACTAAAGATTTGGATTGTTCAACTACGACAGCAAGACGTCCAGACGAGAGTCTGACAAGCGATCCAACCGGATAAATTCCTACGCTACTGATAAACCCTTGGAACACATCTTTGTCGTATTGCACCTCACACCACTCACTCATTCTTTGTATCGATTCGACAGGCTCCCATCCCGCTTTATAGGGGCGATTTGACGTTATGGCATCGTACACGTCACAAACAGCGCCCATTTTGGCAAATAATGAAATTTCGTTTCCCGCCAAGCCGTGCGGATAGCCACTGCCATCAATGCGTTCATGATGATGTAAGACGACATCTAAGGTGATTTCTTGGTGAAACCCATTCTCCGTCAGTAGGCGATGACCTTCTTGTGGATGGGTTTTCATAATGTCAAATTCTTCCTTTGTCAGCTTTCCTGGTTTCAATAGAATTTCACTCGGCGTGACGGCTTTTCCCAAATCATGTAATAGACCGGCGAGACCTGCCTCATGGGTATGTTCGTCATCTAGATTCAAATGATGAGAGAGCGCCACCATCAGTGCGCATACCGCGACGGAATGCATATAGGTGTAATCGTCGGCGGTTTTTAGACGTGCCAGACTAATAAGCGCATTTGGATTGCGCATCACCGAATAGGAGATTTCTTGGACGATCTCACCCGCATGGTCAACCGAAATGGCTTTACCCATACGCGTCTCTTCAAACATAGATTGCACTGACTTTTTTGCCCTCGCGCAGATCTTTGATGCGCGCTGCATTTCATCCGTCATGCTGCTGGCTTTTGGTCTTTCTTTTGCGCTCGGTGTGGCAATGGCGGGGGTATTCTCGGTGATCGACGTCTGTGACGGGGAGAGCGCTTGTTGTTCTAATTTTGATTCCGCATTGACGTCCGAACCTTTTTCAAGATTGATCCAAACTTCTGAAATGCCACTGTGCTCAATAAGCGTAATGTCCTTAGGATTGGTAATGACAAACTTGGATCGCCAAAATGGATGATCGATCCAAGAACCACAAAGCGATTGTAGGTACATACCAACTCGCAATTGCTCGACTGGGATTTTTTTAAGCATGTGCACTTCCTCGGTACATAACAGAGTTCATTAAAAACTAGTTTCTTTTCGGGAATTCATTCTAGCGGTTTGTAATGCCAAATTGGTGGCTTAAATTCCAAAACAGTGATCACTACTTCTTCTCGTTCTATGCTGAGATAAATGGATAAATAGGGGCGGAACAAATTAAGATAAGTGTGAGAAAAATGGGGTTAGATCAAATTAAGATGTAGTTTAATCTAGCATCAATTTTTACAAGCTGGTGTGTACGAGCTGTCGAACCAATGATAGAACGGCGGATCTTCCCTGAAACGACAATTCAATTAGTTAAGCAATACATACAAATGCTAGGTGTAGTGCAAAGACAGATCAGCAATGAATAAATTGTTCAAAGATTGGTGTTAGTACTCACAAATGAGGGTAGAAAAGTCCTGCACGATGGCATTGCAGCGCGCTCCTCGGATATTGGGTATTTAAAGTGCTACGGGTTCCCGCTATATTGTGGTGGCCCTATGTTTTATGTCGATGATTTAGGTTGGAATTAAGTCGATAGTCTTTTGCAATAATTCCAACAGGGTCATCATGGCAGCACTTGGACTCTTTGAGACATGATAGCTTGGCTTGATAACTGATTAAAAAAAGCTTGCCGCAGAGGCGCTGAGTACGCGGAGATTTACTTCAAAAATCTCCGCGTACTCTGCGTGTAGGGGGCGAAAAAACGTAATAGGCACTATGGACGATGATATAATGCGCGGTTAATTTAATTCCATGCAAAAGGTCTCAACGTGTTAGCAACAGCAAATATCACCATGCAGTTTGGCCCGAAGCCACTGTTTGAAAACATCTCAGTTAAGTTCGGCGATGGTAATCGCTACGGTTTGATCGGCGCAAACGGCTGCGGCAAGTCCACTTTTATGAAAATTCTGGGCGGTGATCTGGATCAATCGGCCGGTACCGTTATGCTCGATCAAAATGAGCGCTTAGGTAAATTGCGTCAGGATCAATTTGCGTTTGAAGACATGCGTGTACTTGATGTGGTGATGATGGGCCACACCGAAATGTGGGCAGCCATGGCTGAGCGCGATGCGATCTACGCGAATCCAGAAGCGACTGACGACGATTATATGAAGGCTGCGGATCTCGAAGCCAAGTTTGCGGAATATGATGGCTACACAGCAGAAGCGCGTGCTGGTGAATTGTTATTGGGCGTAGGCATTCCTACCGACCAGCACCAAGGTTTAATGAGTTCTATAGCGCCAGGCTGGAAACTGCGTGTATTGCTGGCTCAAGCTTTGTTCTCAAATCCAGATATCTTGTTGCTCGATGAGCCAACCAATAACTTGGACATCAACACGATTCGTTGGTTAGAAGATATTTTGAATCAACGCAATTCAACGATGATTATCATTTCCCATGATCGTCATTTCTTGAATCAAGTCTGTACGCACATGGCCGATATGGATTACGGAACCTTGAAGGTTTATCCAGGCAACTACGACGAATACATGCTGGCGTCTTCACAAGCCCGCGCACAGCAATTAGCCAACAACGCGAAGGCCAAAGATAAAGTCTTAGAGTTACAAGATTTCGTGCGCCGCTTCTCCGCGAACAAGTCCAAGGCACGCCAAGCGACATCACGTGCTAAACAGATCGACAAAATTAAGATTGAAGACGTTAAACCATCCAGCCGTCAAAATCCTTTTATCCGTTTCGATGGCGAGAAAAAATTGCATCGCTTAGCGGTGGAAGTGAAGCATTTGTCCAAAGCCTATGATCAAAAATTGTTCGACAGTTTTGACATCATGATCGAAGCAGGGGAACGCATCGCCATCATTGGTGCTAACGGCGCTGGTAAGACAACATTATTGCGTTGTATTGGTGGTGCTGAACTGTGCGGCTTAACGGCAGATCGCGGTGAAGTGAAATGGGCCGAGAATGCCAACCCAGGTTATATGCCACAAGATCCCGCTGAGAACTTTGCCTCAGACAAGAACCTGACTGACTGGATGGGTATGTATACCCAAGAAGGTGACGATGATCAGGCCGTGCGTTCTATCCTTGGTCGTTTATTGTTCAGCGGCGACGACGTGAAGAAGTCAGTTAAGGTCTTATCTGGCGGTGAAAAAGGCCGTATGACTTACGGCAAGTTAATGCTAGGCCGCCATAACGTGTTACTGATGGATGAGCCGACCAATCACATGGATATGGAGTCGATTGAGTCCTTGAATATCGCTTTGGAAAAATATGCAGGTACTTTAGTCTTCGTATCGCATGATCGAGAATTTGTGTCATCTTTAGCGACTCGTGTTTTAGAAGTGAAAGAAGGCAAGATCATTGACTTCCGTGGTACATACGAAGAGTATTTGACTAGCCAGGGTATTGATTAATTGTTCTTTTGAACCCAAAAAAAAACCAGAAATTTTCTGGTCTTTTTTTGCATTTTTGATTTTTTTTCTTGATTCAGTCTTCTAAAAACTCAGGATCATCTAAAGAAAAACTGACATACATGCGCTCATCAAATTCATCACGCAAGGCAATTGCTTTGTCTTTGCCTTTCGCGTGCAAGATTGCCGAAATATAGGGCTGGCGGAAGGCATGGATATCATGCAACGTGCCGGCCTTTAGTAATTTTCTTTGCAAGAAAAATCCTTTGATACCTAGATTTTCCTTAATCAGTTCCGCCAAATAGCGCTTCATCATATCGACTCGGCTCTCTCTCGAACTGTCGCTCTCACCCGCTTTCAGCAATGCATCGAGATCGGCACGCCAAGCAGCCGTTTCCTCTTCAGATGCCTCAAAAATGGTTTGAGATTCTTCTATAGAACCTAATGTACTGTCAGCGAGTTTGCTAATTGAGGCAGGTGAAGTTAAATCCAAGGTGTCATTACCTTCGAAAAGTTCTGGCTCCGCGGTTTCTATCGACACTCTTTGAATGAAACCATTTTCTTGCAACTCCACCAAGCTTTGCTCACTTAAGCCTAATCCACCTGTTTTCTTCACCAATTGCGCATCGCTTTGCTTGCCATCGATCAGTACCAACAAAGAACGCATGCGTGAAGGAAGATGCCACTTCCGTGTGGCAATTTCTTCCCTGCCTTTATCGGTTTTATCGTAAATAATAATTTGCATAAAGCGCCTGCCTTTTTTCAATTCCGAATATTTTAGCGCGAATTAGGGGTTTTGCCTGAGAGAATGTTTTTTATTATGTAAATTTGAGAATATCTTCTACGTCTGAAGGGGTAAGAATAATCCCTACGATATGCAATACCTTACATAAATTTAGTATTTTGAGATTAAAATTTATTTATTTTAAATTATTTAATTCGCCATTAGCAGTGCGAAGATATATCCGAAATTAACCTTCAGCATGTCAATAATGTAATTTATTGAACTTATAAATACGTTTCCTAACTGGCTTTTTCACCTATTAGTCGAGTGCTCTGATAACATCAGCGCCTATTCAAATAGCTCACTACTTTTCCATTTTTTTATGCGAATTTTCTTTTCTATAAGTCTCTTCCTGATGTTGCTAGGTGCCTACTCTAATGCTAAGGCGGATGCATTCGTCTGCACTAATCAAAATGGCAAAAAAATATTCTCTAGCGAGCCTTGTGAAAAGAAGGGTATGAAGTCAGCAAGCGTCGATTTCCCCGTGAGTTCAGGTCAAGCAATCAGTGCGGTCATCATCGCACCGCAAATAGTGTCATCTGATAATGTTGTTTTACCAGGCGGAACCGTGGTCAAAAAACGAGCCCCCGGTGAATGGCCCTTAGAGAAACCCGTGGTGTACTTTTTAATTGTGATGTTAATCGCAATGGGCGCTTTATTCTCGATGATTTTTTTCCGCTTTTTCAAAGCGCATCATCGTAAGTTGAGTTTGGATCGGTAATCTACAATTTTTGATTTTACTTTCTACTATTACAAAAAAATGATTGAATCTTGAGTCGACTTGGAATAGACCCGCAAACAGCCATCTGTTCCAAGGATTCGATTGTGTGACTTGGTAATAAAGTGACCGAATGCGGAGTCCTTTAAGTCACTATGAATAAGATTGATGCCTTAGAATTAACACGAAGTCAGATACCGACGACTTTGTGTCTGCCAACAATCGAGCCAACAACCGCATTGTACTTACGCTTTAGCGGCTATGACCCACGCGCGGTGGGCGGGCGTCAAACGCTTAAATTAGAACTCTGTGGCGAACTGACACCTATGATTAAGCAGGTTCGGTTTTGTTTTCGCTCAGACTTATTCACGCCATCGCAAAACGAACAGATTTTATCCCGTACCCCGACTGGTTTTTGGCCACCTTTCGTTTTGAGTTTCTCAAGCAAGAATAAAGAACACGGGCAATACGCTCTAGAAGTTCAATTACATTATGTAGACGAACTTGACCGACCACACCTGTGGACCTGTACGGCGACCTTGTTTTTACCTCGCCCAAATGCGAGTCTTAGTGAAATCCACCAAGTATTTTTAGCCACGCAAAAGCATGTCAGGATCGTCGCCGAAGATGGTGCTATCGCCAAGCTAAGTGGCCTGCAACAGAGACAAGAGTCTCGCCATGCCAATCTTGACATCTCACTCTATGCGAGAGATGCCGCTATAGCACAGCTCGATCTGTCTGGCTCCAAGCCTCACGAGGGCGGTAAATTTGATATTGGCATGAGCAGTATTGCGTGGGATGAAGCCTTACTCGAAGTAGCCGTGCCGAGTTTTCAGAATTTGACGGCTAAGCGTTTACCACCAGTGCTTACTGCGTCAATTCCTCCACAACGCCAAGTCGCCAGCCTAATCGCCAAGCCATCAGTCAACGACACCGAAGCGCTCCCAGTTATTCGCTTGTTCGCAGCCAAAGAATGGTTATTAGGTCGCATGGATAGGCAAAATCCAGTTGCAGACATCTTTTTAGATCATAAAGATGCGGCACTCGCGAGACGTATTAGCGCCAAGCATGCGTCGCTGCGGCGCACTGATGAGGGTGGCTTAGAAATCGTAGACACGTCACGTTACGGCGTGATGGTCGATGGCTTAATTTTAGAAAAAAATCGAGCCATGACATTACTTGCGGGTATGAACATAGAGTTTTGCGCCAGCTTTAAAGGCATAGTGCGGTTACGAGTCGCGCAGATTTTGCCACATGCGGCTGTTTTGCAAAGATTGAACGATACTCAAGTCGTCGAATTGCTTTACTTAATTACTCCAGAGTCACGCCCGGATGCAGGGCAGTGTGATCTCGACCAGGCTTTGCATTTACCTATTTTCTTTCATAGTCATAGGCAATTTTGGTATCACCATACTGAGACCAAGCAAGATCGCCCGCTTGAGGCAGGCGTTGACCTGTCTGAGTGTCAGCGTAATCTATGCAAATATCATTACCACGCTGAGCTATATCCTGATTTGCATTCATAGTGCAAGAATTTGATAAGCAGGATTTGAGCTACTTTCCCCCTTCTATTTGGCCCACTCAATAAACGGCTGAATGCTATGCTTTTCCTCACTGTAATTGGTTGAATTCAATTTGCTTTTTTTGTTTGTTTCCAAGGCGATGCCTAGGTGGGGGTTTGGTATGCGCAAGCTTTTTTCTTATCTGAAGTTACGTTGTACTCGCTGTGAGCATGAGAATCGACAAGACTCAGACTACTGTGCCCAATGTGGATTAATGTTGAGCAGTCCAGACCATGAATCAATATTGCGCCAACATCGATGGCTTCCCGCTGATGATGAAGTAGCGATTTTTTTTGCCGTGCAGTCTGTCGATAAAATTGCCAAAAGTAACTTCCAAATTCCAGCTCGAGCTCGTGCCTTTGTTTTGCAAAATCAGCGTATCGTTGAGTTGCTTGCAGGTGATTACGACATTGCTAGCTTACGTGAAAAGACAAAGCATCTTGCGAGTGATCAAGCCATAGAAGTCTTGATTACACGTTCGTTACCGTTTGCCTTACATTTTCAATTTGAAAATCTGCACACGGTGGAATTTCTGCCGATGCGGGCTAATTGTCTGGTACGTGTCAAAATTGATGATGTCGCCATTTTTGCTAAGCATTTCATGACAGCGCCTGGCAGTATCAATACATCACAGTTACAAGAATTATTCGAGGCGACAGTCAGGCATTCTTTGCAAAACTGGCTCAGTACGCAGTCGCTGCGAAGCCTACAAGATCAAGCCGATCTAGCGCCCAAATTAGATACGCATTTGTTGACCGATATCAACTTGCAGCTGGCTCAGTACGGGTTCGCAACGACCCAAACGGCAGTGCAAGCGTTGCGCCATGAAAAATTGTTTGGTGATAAAGAGAAAATCATCGAGCAAAAAATGAGTGCGGAACTGCAGCTCGATTCACAGCGCATGCAATTAGAGCATGCGACCCATGCTAACAGTCTGTACAGTGAACGTGAATGGCAGAAAATAGCTAAGCAAGAAGAGCAAGTTCGAGTGCGTTATCGCGACGAAGAAATGCGCCAACAATTTGGAAAAGATCTTGGATGGTTGTATTTGAAGGGGGAACAAGATAAGGCAAATAAGCGACTGTCTCGCGCAAAGTTACGACAAGACGAGGCGGAACGTGTACAAACAATACGTCTGCGCGAAATAGAGTTATATGGGCAAATCGCGGAAGCCCATACGCGTAAACATGCCATAAGCAAAGATACCGCCGAAACCATACGTGAGCTTGAACACAAGTTAAAAGAGAAATCTGAAACACGTCAGAACGAAGCCGACCAGTGGCTGCACATACGCACATTAGCGCGCATCAAAATGCGGTCGGAATCTGAGCTTAGCCAACTCCATGGCAAGCAAGCTGCGCAACTATTGCAGCAGCAAATCGAACAACAAATTAAGAAAAATCAACTTGAGCATGAAATTGCTCAAAGTTGTTTGATTGCTGATCGTGATGAGCAAAAGTACCAAACCCAATTATTAAGAGAAAAAAAAGAGCGATTTGAACTGCACGAGCAAGAGCTGGAAGATGAACGTCAAAAAAATCGACTAATTAATATCGGTATTGAGACTGAAGTTCGCGCGCGTGAGTTTCAGCGTATGCAAGCTTGGGAAGAAGAGTTGCATCAACAGCGCACGCGTGATTTGCAAAGGGAAGAGCGGATCAAGGTAAAAGATACTGATTTGAAAGTTGCGCATGTCGAGGTAGAAATCAATAGCTTAGAAAGCAAGGCTGAACTTGCACGAGCTTTGGTGCAACAAGAAAAGCTAATGCGAACTTTGGAAATACATCAGCGCTTGGAGCAACAAGAGCAACAAAAGGCAATGCAGTTGGTTGAGCTTGAGCGAAGTCGTATGCAAATCAGTCAGATAGAAGAAAACAATCGTTGGCAGCGACAACAGCAAATGACGGTGGCAGAACAGCAGCAACAACTTGCTATGGCGAAGATAGACATCGAGCGTCTAAGTGCGATTGCTAACTTTAGTGAAACAGGAAAAATCGCTACTGCAGATGGTCCGAATGCGATAGCGCTCGCTGACATTGTCAAGCTACAAACGCAAGCTAGTATGAGTCCCGAGCAAATTCTAGCGACGCAGGCAGGACTTTCCGCACATGCGGCTCAAGCTATGAGCTCCATGTCGCAGATTCAGCAAGGGATGAGTTTGGAGCAGGCGATGAAAATGCTACAAGAACGGCTGCGTGAGGAGCGCGAAGCAAGGGAAGCTGATCTGCAAAGGCGGCACGAAATTGATTTAAGTATGGCGCAAAACTTGGGACACCATCAGATTCACTCCGCTTCCAGTGGCAGGAAGTGACGAGCTCGGAAACCAGTTTTTTTACTTTGTGTTTTAGATGAAAATGCTAAAGCTAGATCGAGGAATTAGTTAGGGCGGGTGCAAGCCGCGCCGCCAGAACGTAATGCGGAAGAGATTGATCTCTATGCTACGCGGATTGCACCCGCCTACATTTAAAAAAGTAATTCTTCAGTCAGATTTTTTATAACACCAGGCAACAAAACTATTCAGTAAGCTCATCTAGATCATGCAAAAGCCATTACAAAGAATCCGAGAATTGCGTGATCTGCTCAATGAAGGTCTATTGACCGAACAGGAATTTTCTCAACGCAAAAATGCCATCCTCGACAACGCTTTCGGACCTAACGGTAAACTTGGGGCATCCAACGAGCAGCATGAATCGCATGACGGAACCGATCTGGGCTTTATTGCAGGCCAAGAAATTGGTGCACAGGCAAAACGTTTTAAGCTCGAACGCTTACTAGGCGAGGGCGGCATGGGCCAAGTCTGGCAAGTCACCGATCTGGCAACGCAAGCTGCATTGGGACATAGCGAAAAACTCGCCTTAAAAATTTTGCCACCCCAGTTTACACAAAGTGCTTTACACACCCGCTTGCTAATCGAAGAAGCTTCCTTGGTACGCAAACTGGCCCATGAGAATATCGTCAGGGTTTATGATTGGGGGCGTGATCCGGCGACCAATAGTTACTTCATCATAATGGAGTATCTGGATGGGCAAGATCTCGATACTTACCTTAGCAAGCATCAGCGCTGTGAATGGAAGCAGGTATTGAAAATGATGTTGCCGGTAGCCCATGCCTTGCAATATGCCTGGGATAGGCACCGTCTCGTGCATCGCGATCTCAAGCCGAGCAATTTACTATTGACTCAGCAAGGCGAAGTGAAATTGCTTGATTTCGGTATATCGGCACGCTTGCGAAGCCAGACTAATGCGGGGCTCAGCACGACAGGATTTGCCAGCACACGATCACCCCACGCCGGTACCGCTGGCTATCGGGCACCGGAGGTTGGTAGTCAACAAGCTCAATACACTCCTGCACTTGACGTGTATGCAATGTCCATCATGATTTATCAGTTATTAGAAGGCGCTTTGCCGTTTGGTGACTTTCGACATCATCAACAAATCGTTAAGCAACCAGCGGCATTAAGCGCGGCGCAGTGGCAGGTGTTGCAAAGTGGCTTTGCCTTATCCGCCGAACATAGACCTGCCAGCGCCTTGGCTCTACTTCAAGCGATGGTGGCGAGCGCACGCGCAACGGAGGCGCCTACTAAAATGCATGAAAGTCCTGCGATGCCAGTACTTGACGCAGCGGCACAACAACGAGCCAAGCAAAGACAGGAACGAAAAGAATTGGAAAAACAAAGACGACAACAAGCTTCCGTTGCCTTGCATGCGCTGGTGGAAAAACAACGTCGCCTACGAGAAGAACAAAATGAACAACAAGAAAATGCACGTCTACTTCAGACGAAGATTGCACAGGCAGCAGCTGGGAATAGTGTTGATAGAGTCAAAGTGAGTGACATTAGTTGGGAGGAGGCACAACGCTACTTGGTTTCAATCACTCAAGAACGCGGCGAGAATGTGAATAAATTTGTGTAGATCGCACACATTGAGCCATGCCAAATATAAAAATCGGGGCTAGATTGTTAATGGCGTTCGGTTAAGCTCAGCAAGTAGCATAGCCGTTCCCGCGTAGGCGGGAATCCAGTGTCTTTAGCTGTTACGCCGCTGGATTCCCGCCTACGCGGGAACGACAAATTTTAGACCTATCCTCTGAACTGAGCGGCACTAGGGAAAGATTACCCCCTATTTGCTGTTCACTGCTGCGCTATAAATTTACACCTTCAGATTAAACGGCAAACTACGTGGTGCTGCTCCGGTCAATTTTGCAATCGCGTTCGCAAATGCCGGTGCCAATGGTGGCAAGCCTGGTTCGCCCATACCGGTTGGTGGATCTGCGCTTGGCACGATATGTACGGTCATCTGTGGCATATCGCTTATTCTGGCGACGGCATAGTCGCCAAAATTGCTTTGCTCGACCACACCCTCTTTAAAAGTAATTGCTGCGTTTTGCAAACACATGCCCAATCCCATCAAGGCACCGCCTTGAACTTGAGCCTCAATGGTTTTTGGATTGACCGCTAAATTACAATGCACACCCGCGGTGGCCGTATGCAGTTTAGCCTGACCGTCTTTTATAGAGGCGGTCACAACATAGGCAACGACTGTTTCAAATGACTCATGGACGGCGACACCCCAAGCCTGGCCTTTTGGCAGACGACGCTTGTTGTACCCGGATTTTTCAACGGCTAATTTCAAAGCGGCTGTATGGCGAGGATGTTTGTCGCCAAATTGTTTGAGGCGATAGGCAACCGGATCTTGTTTCGCGTTGCGGGCGATTTCGTCGATCAGTGTTTCCATCACATAAGCGGTATGAGTAGACCCGACACTACGCCACCATAAGACGGGTACATTGACTTTCGGGTGGTGTACTGACAGACGCATCGGTATTTGATAAGGATCGCGCATGCCTTCGACCGCAGTACCATCGATACCATCCTTTATCAAGAATCCCTCGAACGGTGTCCCTGCCACAATGGATTGTCCGACGATGACATGATCCCAAGCTTGTACTTGGCCTTGTTCGTCGTAGCCGATTTCTGCGCGGTGCACATGCATAGGACGATAGTAGCCACCTTTGATGTCATCTTCCCGACTCCAAATGGTACGTATTGGGGCTTGAATCCCTGCGCTGCGTGCTGCTTTGGCGACATTGCAAGATTCAACCACATAATCACAAGTGGGCACAGCGCGGCGACCAAAACCACCACCTGCCATTTGTACATGCAGATTAATATTCTGTGGTGCCACGCCTAGCGCTTGTGCTGCCGCCATACTTTCCACGCCCGGCATTTGGGTGCCCACCCAGAGTTCAGCTTTGCTGCCATCTGCACTCAAATGCACGGTACAGTTCAGCGGCTCCATTGCAGCGTGAGCTAGGTAAGGAAATGAAAATTCTGCTGTAATTTTCTTTGGTGCCGAAGCAAGTTTGCTGACGTCGGCTTTGAAGTGGAATTTGCCTGGTGTTTTGGCTAACTCTTGGTATTGCTTTAACTGCGTTGCGCTATCCACTTTTTCAACACCACTGGTATCCCAATCTAGTTTCAATGCCTCGCGCGCCTGCTTGGCTTGCCAGAAACCATCTGCAATGACGGCAACGCCTTCGCCACCGCGATCAACTGCTATTTTGAGAATGGCACGTACACCTTTGATCTGTTTCGCTGCGCTATCGTCGACGGATTTGAGTTTTGCACCAAATACAGGGGGATGTGCAATCAACGCCGTTAACATGCCTGGCAGGCGCACGTCTATGCCGAAATTTTGTTTACCGTTTGACTTATCAGAAGCATCGAGGCGACCTACTTGTTTGCCAATAATTTTGAAAGTCTTAGGGTCTTTTAAACTAACTTTTTCGGGTACTGCTAATTTCATCGCAGCTTCAGCCAAATCGCCATAACTCAATGTTTTGCCGTCGGCACGAATCACCATACTGCGATCGGTGCGCAAAGTATCTGGGTTGACCTTCCATTCTGCCGCAGCTGCTGTAATTAACATGGCGCGGGCGCGGGCGCCTAACTCGCGATATTGGGTGTAAGAATGTTTGATAGAACCGGAGCCGCCCGTGAGGTGCATTCCAAATACCGGGTCGGCATAGGCAGGATCAGCGGTACCATGCACTGCGCCGACTTTACTCCAATCAGCATCTAATTCTTCCGCCAAGATCATCGGCAGGGCAGTGTGTACGCCTTGACCAAATTCCAAACGGTTGATCGTCACGGTGATCTTGCCATCTTTGGCGATTTGTACGAAGGCTGCCGGTTTTTGGAATGTTTTTAATCCTGCGGCTGGTTTGTCCGTCTGTGCGATGGCCGGGAACATACCCAAAGCAAAGCCGCTGGCCGCGCTCATCTTTAAGAAGTTGCGGCGAGAGAATGATGTCGCATCATGACTACTAGCATTGTTCTTTTGTATCATCGCCGCGACCCCTTTTGGGAGTTGGCTCAGATCACTCATCATGTTATTTTTTGAATAGAAATGCATGGCTGTATCCTTGTAAGTGGAAAACTGTGCTGTAAACAATATTGATTAGGCCAGAGCGGCGGCTGCCGCTTTGATTGCACCGCGTATCCGTTGATAGGTCCCACAGCGGCAGATATTGCCCGACATCGCAGCGTCAATATCGGCATCGCTAGGTTTTTTATTGGCTTTCAACAAAGCCGTCGCACTCATAATCTGTCCACTCTGACAGTAACCGCATTGCGCCACATCGTGGGCGATCCATGCCGCTTGCACCGCTTTGCCGACTTTATCGTTGGCGATCGCTTCTATCGTTGTGATCTTGCGACCAGCTACTGTAGAGACTGGAGTAATGCAAGAACGAATTGCCTGACCATCTACATGCACGGTACACGCGCCGCATTGCGCCACGCCACAACCATATTTAGTGCCGTTTAAACCCAAGCCATCGCGTAGTGCCCAAAGGACTGGCGTGTCTGGTGCCAGATCAAGCGTGCTTTCTTTGGTGTTTACATTTAGTTTTAACATAGCAATGTCCTTATTGAAATGCGGTGAAGGAGGGGGAAGATTCTTAATTTCTGCAAACTTGATTCCATCAATGATAGTACGACAAATCAGAAATCCACGAAAAAAATCACTATTCTTGTGTTATTGAAAATAAGCTACCGCCTAGGTTATACAGACTCAGTTTCTTGCACGAATGTTGCAAAACGACTTAAATCAATATTGCCACCTGAGATGATGACGCCAACGCGTTTGTCTTTGAGATCAATTGCACCACTCATCGCTAAAGCCGCCGCCAAGCAACCAGTTGGCTCGACCATCAGTTTCATTCGACTGGCAAAGAACTTCATTGTGTCGATTAACTGCGCATCGCTGACGGTCAAAATGTCATCTACGTGTTGCTGGATGACAGGGAAAGTGTGCTGTCCCAAGTGCTGTGTTTGTGCACCGTCGGCGATCGTATTGGGTGTGTCGATGTGCACAATCGTGCCACTACGAAGGCTGCGTTGCCCATCGTTGCCAGCCTCTGGTTCCACCCCGATTACCTTGCAATTTGGATTTAATGCTTTGGCAGCAGTCGCGCAGCCCGAGAGTAAGCCGCCGCCACCCAAACATACAAATAAATAATCGAGTGGACCAGCACCTGACCCTACTTCTTCAATAAGTTCTTTGGCACTAGTACCTTGACCCGCCATCACATGAGGATGATCGTAAGGCGGGATTAAAGTTAAGCCTTGCTGTTCGGCTAATTGACGACCGATTGCTTCGCGGTCTTCCGTGTAACGATCATACAGAACCACTTCGCCACCATAACCGCGTGTCGCAGCGACCTTAATAGCAGGGGCGTCTTTCGGCATCACAATCACGGCGCGCAGGCCGAATTGTTGCGCCGCCTTGGCAATCGCTTGTGCGTGATTGCCGGAAGAGAAAGTGACTACACCACGGGCTTTTTGTTCCGGTGTGAATTGCAGAAGTGCATTGCAGGCGCCACGAAACTTGAAAGCACCGCTGGCTTGAAAATTTTCGCATTTAAAGAACAGTTGAGCGCCTGTTATTTGATTGGCAGTTTGTGAGCTTAAAACCGGTGTACGTTGGACGAAAGGAGAAATACGTTGATGGGCACGTTCGATATCGACGTAAGAAAATGTTGGGCTGGCTATCATGAACTTGAAGTCCTGTTTTTTTCAGAAGAGAAGGACTATTTTATGCGAGATAAAAAGTGATGACAAAAAAAATCACCTGCAATCCGATAAAGAATGCAGGTGATGTTATTTACAATTGACTAGCAGATAACGAATGACTAAGTTTGTTTAATGTCGTCTTGGGTTATTTGGCTCATCACAGATTTTGTCTCCACCACAAAAAAATTAGCGTTAACAACTGTTTAAATCATTGCTGTTCGAGCCACAGACACCCTCATTGTGTCCCTACAAGTTAAGGATTGCAGTGAGCACAATGCCTAGGGTCAGCGACTAATCTATCCGTCCTCTCAGCGATGCGTCGATGATCACAGCGCAGGCAGGTCCAAACTTCGTTGAGATAGCTTGAGGTTGGTACCCGACAGGAGGCGCACGGCAGTCCTGGTTGTCGTTCACTGACCCAGAAGCCGGGGGCATCACAAATAGGGCAGGTCGATTGTATGCGCTGCAGCAGATCGACAGCAGCTTGCTCTATGCGTTTCATGCGACTCGGATTGGCGAAGGCGCGCAAATCGACCTCGGCAAATACGCTACCACTACTCGATTGGGCGACACTACTGTCGAAGCAGTTTTTCAGACTATTCCAATCAGCAATGTTTTTGTGGATACGCGTATCGTTTTGCCCGTCGGGCCGCAACACCAAATGATGCTCAGGGAAACCCACTTGCTCTGCAAAGTCAGCAACTACCTGCCAATCGCCGCTTTGGATATGACCACTATTGGCAGCACCTTGAGCGACACCGACCACTTCAATGCCCTCGTGATCATCGATCCAGACCAATAACTCTACATTCCACGGAAACATGCCCGTGCAGGGATCGGGTCCAAAGCTTCCTTCACTGGCAATGCCCTGCGAAGTGCCAGCAAGCTCCATGCCTTTTCTTGCCTTGCGTCTGGCCGCCTCCAGCTGGGTGCCGTACCGGGCCGTCTCTCTGGTAAAGGTACCAAGCAGATCCGTATCGAAGCCTGTCACTAGTTCGATCGAGCAACCTAGACTAGGCTCAAGCACGGGTGCGATCACACGCTCCTTGCCATGCTGTGTGAGCAAAGCCAACCGACTTCCGTGATAGCGAGATGGCATAGACATCATTCGCCCTCCAGTGAAATGGGGAACCATGCTCCTTGTTCATAACGTTCGAAGCCAGCTGACTTGAAGCGCCAGAGGTGGAGCCAGCCATTGTCGAGCAGTTGCTTGACGACCGCGTGCTTGCATATGACCGCTTCAATTGCCGCTTGCTGCGCATCGATGACCACGGTCAGCCGTAAAGGCTCGTGAACCCAGCGTTCGCCGTTGTGCAACGACTGGCGTGACAGCCCGATTCGCAGATCGCCACCGTTCCCTTCGAATACGCCAAGGTCGCCACCCACCACATTGTGCAGTAGCTTGTTGCCGCTGCCTAAGCGCAGCGGATCGCAAGTAGAGGCGTGGTATTGCCAGTTGATCCAATGCGTGACCAACATGGGCGCGGTCATTAGTAATTCCAGCACGCTTCCGTCGCTATCTTGACTGGCGTCGTAGTCGTGCAAGAAACTACGTCCACCCAGCACAACACCACGGCTTCTGTGTCTTGGTGCGATCAGAAAAGCTGCGTTACCCGCGAGCCCCCATTCTGGTCGCGTCTGCGCGCCATCATTGGCACGGCGGCGCAGTTGGTTTAATAGTTCAGCGTGAGGCGCACGCGGATCTAATTGCAGACTAGGTGCCCGCTCGCGGCGAACCTGATCACATGCTTGGCTAAACACTGCTTGCAAGCGATCCCATCGGGCTAGGGCTGCTTTCGGCATTAAATCAAGATCAAATCCCTCGATTTCATCGGTGGTGGTGTTGTGCAGCGCCGCCACGAATACAGTAGATTCCGGAATGTTTAGCCCGCCCGCATGCAAAACTTGGCGTACCGCTGGTTCGTTGAGCAATTGCGCCAAGCTGCGCGCGTTGACTTCGCCGGTCTGTCCGCAACATGCACCACAGTCCAATGCCGCCGCGTGGGCATTATTCGTGGACTGACTGCCGTGTCCAACCAGCAGTACTAATGGCGCCAAGTTTTTTTCCAAACCCATGGCATGGAGTACCCGTGCCGCCAGCCCGACTTTGGCTTCAAGGTCTAGTCCAAGAAGTTGCGGACGGCAGATTGGGCGGTAACGGCTTGGCAGTCCTTCCAAGTCGTCTTGAACACGATCATTCTTACTCGGCAACAGCCAATTCCCGAGTTTGCCGAGATAGCCCAAACCTGCCGCCTCCACGAAAGAGAAGGCGGCGCCAGGCCAGCGGCTGGCAGCCTGCCACTGATCTGTCATGGCGAATCGGGTCTGACGTGCGCGACTCGCAGCGTTTTGCATTGCTGCATCATCTCCACGCAGGCGTGGGTCAGTGCTGATGATGCGATCACTGACCTCAATCGAAGGCGGGAGCAATCCCGGTAACTGCGGCCGTCGTGCTTGCGTCGAGAGTGGCGTGTAGGTTATTGGAAGACCAAAAAATCCGGCAAATCCTAAAGTTTGAATGCCCGGCCATACGGACTCCAAGGCACGCCGCAATGGCTCGCTACGCACGTCGATACAGAAAGCAGCTTGGACTTCAATTTCTTGCGGCACCAAACCATGGTCGCTGGTCAAAGCCAGTCGCTGTGCCAATTCGCGCTGATAGCCAAGCTCCAGCGCCAACTGCCACACCTCGTCGATCAACAACGCTTGCTCAGTCTCTTTCAGCATCAAGGACGCCTGGCTCCAAGCCTGCTGAAGTTCGATAAATGCCTGCTGAGTGGTAGCGTCACCTTTACACTCCAACAGCAGTGCGCCCCAAGCTAAACGAATGGCCAGCAGCTCGCGTAGATGTGCGTCCGTGCCGCCCGCCAAGTTCGCCTGCCAGGCTAGGTAGGAACACCAAGATGCCCAACCATTGACCGTGAGCAGCACTGACTCAAGGTAGTCTGACCACACAGCTTGCGGTAGACCCAGACGTTGCAAGGCCCAGCGTTCAGCTTCAATCGCCGTGGCGGGCAAGGCGTTGACGGCACTGCCAATTCGTGGCAAGCCCATCAATAAACCAATGCCATGGTCGTGCTGCAAGGTATCGCGCCAAAAGGCGTACAAGCCCTGGGTTCGCTCAGGCTGCCAGATGGCTTGATGTTCATCGAAGTAAGCGGCGCAGGTTTGACTTACCTGATGTGTAATGGCATCGCGCCAAGACAGTCGTGCGTGCCGATTGGGATCGTTGTCGAGCACATCAATCAGCAGGGGCAATTGCGCCTGCAACTCATTTGCCTGCAGCGCGTCTATGCACTGATCTGGCTTGAGATTAACCGCGTGCGCTGCTGGCAGCTGTTGCAGCGCTAGTGCTAAATCGGCGGCGCTGATGCGACCTTCGCGCCACGAATTCAGTTGCTGCTCTCGCGAGGGAAATACTTGGATGCCACCGAGGACGGCCATTCGGGCAGCCACCTGGCGCACGGGCATACTGATGCGTGACCAATGCGGATTGACCGCGATGGCTCGATCCAGTGGCCATGCGGGTGCAATCGCTTGACAAGCTTGACTGCAGGCGTACTCGATCGCAGCATGCGTCGCCGAAAAATCGGGCGCAGCTAGATTGGGGTTCGCCGTGACCGGTTGTGTGTCGGTAGTCAGTGTGTCTAACATAAGTTTCTCCAATTTGTCAGTTCAGTGCGCAGCATCAGCAAGTGGCGACGTGGCGGATTTGGACTCAAGCTGCGTGGCAGCCTTTGGCGTCCAGCGAGTTGGCCAGATGTGAAGCGCCAGACGGGTGTAGGCCTCGTCCAGATAAAAACCTGCATAGCTCCAACGACGCCAATGCGTCAGCAGTTGCGGTCGACCTTGCAGCAGCGCTTGAAAGAAATACAAGGCTGCCATACCTACCAGCGCGATCAGACCGAGATCTTGGTGAGGAGCGTCTTGGAGACCGAAAGGCAGCGCGTGTGCGGCGGTTGCGGCTAGCGTGAGGCCGACCACCATTAGAAGCCCGAATAGGACGAGTGCGCTGCGTGTTGACCACTCGGCTTGCAACGTCGGTAACCACAACATAGGCGCCCAGGCAAGGCCAAGCACCACGCTCCACCACCAAGGCCAGGAGGCTTGACCCGCCAGCATCTGAACCAAGAGCACAGCGAGTATCGTCAGCACCGGTGCAAGCACAAGACTGGCGATCGTGGGTGAGGAAGCGCCGCGCAAGGCCTGCAAGCGGGTCTGGCGAACGGCGGACGATGCTGAAAGGAAGGCATGTGCCTTATACAGAGAATGACCTATGAGATGCAGCGCTGCCAAGGTGTATAGGCCGAGTGCACATTCAAGTAACATAAAACCCATCTGGGCAACAGTAGACCATGCTAAGCGAACTTTAATGCTGATGCGGGTAAGCATTACCATGCCCGCCAGTACGGCAGTCGTCAAGCCGAATACTAAGAGCAACATACGCGCTGCGGTTGCCTGTTCGAGCATAGGCGCGAAGCGGATTATTACAAAGCCACCTAAATTGACCACGCCCGCATGCAACAGTGCAGAGACTGGCGTTGGCGCTTCCATCACTTGAATCAGCCAGCCATGCACAGGCAGCAGGGCAGTACGAAGTATGACGGCCAACACAAGTAAGACGGCGCTTATGCGCAGGGGCAAAGACATACCATGTTGCTCAATATAAAGCCAGAGAGCCGAAAGCGAACCGCTACCTACCTCTAGCCATGCCAGCGTTGCAGCGCCGAGCAACATCACGTCGGCCAATCGATCCGCAATACGCTTTTTGTGTGCGGCCAGTAAAGCGAAAGGGCGATCAGAGTAGAAGCACAGCAGATGCTGCAGCGCTACACCCACTGATGCCCAAGCCGCGATCAGTAATAGCCAGTGATCTGCCATTAAGAGGAGGTGGACACTGGCCAGCACAGCGGCTAGAGCGCCAATGTAGCGCCGCTGGCCGACTTCACCTACAAGATAACGAGCAGAAAATGCGCCGATGACCGAGCCAAGCAGCTGAACTAATAAAGCCATGAGTAAGCTCAAAGGCGTTGCGGTTATTGCACCAGTCCATGGTGCGCCATAACCTATTAACGCAAAAAACATACCTGTCAATGCCAGCGCAGCAAACGAAACCCCTTGAAATAAACGCCACAGTCTCCGCGTCGAGATACTATCCAGTTGAGCCAATCCGACCAGCGCCAGCATCAAAAACACTGGTGCCAAGGCACAAGTTATATACAAAACCTGGAGAGTATCCATCGCATGATCCTATTTAAATTTATTGGCGGGATGATGCTTGTGAAAGAAACTTCTGTAAAATAGAATAATCAGAACGACTTAATACTAAAAAGCGAATGATTAATCTTAGTCAACTCAATTTTCATCACCTTTTCTATTTCTGGCGGGTCGCCAAGCTCGGGCATTTAACGAGAGCTGCTGAGGAGTTGCACACCTCGCAATCAGCGGTTTCGGCTCAAATTCGTCAATTAGAAGAACGGATAGGCGAGGACTTGTTTCTCCGTGAAGGCCGCCGTCTTACGTTGACCGACACCGGGCAACTTGTTCAAGCGTATGCCGACAACATATTCGGTCTAGGTCAGGAAATGCTTGGCCGCTTGCAAGGTCGCTCTGCCGGGATCGCCCGCCTTCGAGTAGGCAGCGTGGCTACTTTGTCTCGCAATTATCAGGAAAACTGGATTCGTCCTGCGCTCGCCAACCCAGCCGTGGTGCTGACCTTGGAGTCTGGACTGTTGGAGGGTTTACTTGCGCGACTGGTTCAGCATCAATTAGACGTGGTTCTTGCCAATGAAACGGTTCCGACAGATCCTGATCGTCCATTGCACTGCCGTTTTTTGGGCAGCCAGTTGATCTCACTGGTGGGGCCTGCGAACAAGTGGGCATCACAAAGCCTGCGCATTCCGGAAGACCTCGATGGCTTGGATATTGCGTTGCCAGGACCACGCCATGCCTTGCGCGCTCAATTCGATGCGCTGTGTTCAACGGTAGGTGTTAGTCCTAGGTTACGAGCCGAGGTGGATGATATGGCGATGCTCCGCCTAATCGCCCGTGACAGTGGCTGGCTGACTTTATTGCCCGAAGTGGTGGTTCAGGATGAACTGCGCGCTGGAATTCTGGTCTCTGTTGGGCAGTCAACAGCGCTGCAAGAGCGCTTCTATGCCATCACGACGCCACGCCGGCACCGCATCGAAGTGCTTGAGCAATTGTTGACTGGTGTGTCTGAAGCTAAATCAACTGACAAATATTGAAGCGAAGAAATATATCTGTAGGAAAGTGCTGTAAGAAAGCACTTCAAGTTAAGATCCATCACAAATTAGCCGCCTTGACTACAATCGACGCCGGCCAGTAATGAAACCAATCAATAAAACGATCAATGCAATGACCAGTAAGATATGAATAAAACCGCCAAGCGTATAGGCACTAACAAAGCCTAGCAACCAAAGCACGATTAGAACGACACCGATGGTATACAACATAATGCTTCCTTTTTTTGGAGTACTATTTGAGGGCAAATACAACGCATTTCACTGCAATTGCTTTCAGCGAAAAAACGTGAGACTACAAAATATTCACCTTAAACACTGAACTTAAAACTTAGTATCTGTATGCATGACCATCCGCAACGCGAATCCGGTCGCCATTACGCAGATTACCAATATCCGCTTGATGTACTACTTGATATCCGCCGCCATCCATGCGGATATTAATTTGGTAGTAATTGATTTGACGATTTTTTTCTACGTTATTGCCAATCACGGCACCGCCTATCCCACCTGCAACAGTTGCAACAGTACGCCCTGTGCCGCCACCAATCTGATTGCCCACGATTGCGCCGAGAATCCCGCCAACAACGGCTCCAGCGCCGCTACTTGGACGTTCGTTTCCTACCCATTGTATCGATTCGACGGTACCGAACGAAGCTTGCTGAGCATAATTATTGTTGTAGGGTGTTGAAGTTTGATAGGGCGCATTACTAGCACAAGCACTTAAAGCTGCGACACAAACCAATACAGTGGTGGGGATAATATTTTTCATGAGGGCTCCTAGTTGGGAACTACATCATAAAAAATCAAAAAGAGAATCTCTGTTCGCTGACGCACGCTGATGATTCTATTTCTAAGAAAGGATGTGGTTTCATTTGGAGCTAATAAAGCTTATGTTCGACAACGAACAGAACTCACTTTCAATCAAACGTATAACAACACAGTCGATTTACTCTGACAGGCCAATCGGCACAAATGGCAGGCTTCTTTTCTGACTCGCTTGTTCCGGTTTTCTAATCCCTACTAACGAAAGTAACTAATGAAAAAAATCCTACTGGCTTCTATGATTTGTGCGATATCGATCAGTATGAGTATGAGCGCTTTTGCAGCAGACCCTGACGCTGCGACCGTGTTCAAGGATGCAAAAAACAAAGCGGAAGCAGATTACAAAATCGCCTCGGCAAAATGCACCTCCTTGACGGACAACGCCAAGGATATCTGCGTCGCAGAAGCTAAAGCAGCACGTATCCATACCGAAGAAAATGCGCAAGCCAATTTTCACAATAATTTGAGCGCGCGCACGAGTGCCATCAAAAAAATAGCCGATGCAGATTACGAAGTGGATAAAGCCAAATGCATGGCGATGGTCGGCAATGATAAAGATGTGTGCATTAAAAAAGCAAAATCAAGCAAAGTAGCCGCTGTGGCGACAGCCAAAGCAGACAAAAAAGTCATCGAAGCACGTAGCGACGAAGCGCAAGACAAAAAGGATGCGGAATACAAAGTCGCGATTGAAAAATGCGATGCAATGACTGGCGCCGCTAAAGATACGTGCGTTAGTAACGCGAAAAAGAAATTTGGAAAATAAGTGCCTAAGCTTATAAGTAGTCATCGATTTTCAGGTTGCACCACCTTTCAGTAATTTAATTAGTCTTAACTTTTAGAAAGTATTTATGAAAACTTCACAAAAAATTCTCGCCGTATTATTTGCTTGTTCCTTGGTCGGTTTAGCAGGCTGTGCTGCGACAAAAAAACAAGAAAGTACAGGCGAGTACATCGACGACTCTTGGATCACCACCAAAGTAAAAGCAGAAATCTTGAACGAACCGACACTGAAATCAGCAGAAATCAATGTAGAGACTTTCAAAGGTACTGTGCAAATGAGTGGTTTCGTCACTAGTGCCGCCAATATTGATAAAGCGGTTTCACTGGCGCGCAATGTAAAAGGTGTGTCGCAAGTAAAAAATGACATGCGGGTGAAGTAAACTTTAATCGAGATATCTCGTTGTTGGAGTATCTAGGTTTATCTAGTATCTCGTACAAAAAAGCTTCCTCAGCCTAAATTGGTTTGGGAAGCTTTTTTATCTCAGAGTACAGGGCATGGCTTTAATCTTCTCTATTCCTTATATTTATCGAATATTTTTTTGAGTTCGCCACTTTGCTCCAAAAGTATTAGAGCCGAATTGATTTTCTTTACCTGCTCTGCAGGTAGATTTTTTCTGATTCCCATGAAGAATTTTTCAGAGTGAACAGGTTTAGCTATTAAACGTATCTGATCTTGCATTCCGGCGCTGCGTATCGCTTGTTTGATGCCCGGTGAACGGTGGCAATAAAAGCGTCCACGCCCCATTAATAGCTTTCTTAAATTCGACGCAGAAGAGGTGCCGCCAGCATCAACCGTCAAACCACCCACGCCTTGCAAAATGTCGACGATACCAAAGCCACGTAAAGCCAGAATAATTCCGTCATCTCCTAAACGGCGAATATCATCCCAACTCTCAATAGTTATATTGTCGTCGGCACGGACTGCTAATAAATAGTCGACCGAGAACAGCTGCGTGCCTAAGAAATCGTATAAGACGGTATTGCGTGGAATTTTTTGCAAACCACAAATGACATCGATATTGCCTGCTTTGGCATAAGCGTCAATACGGGCGCGCGGCATCCAGACTTGGTCGCCAACAAAGCGTATCTCAGGGTTGAGTTTTTCAATCTGTCTGAAAATATCGACACAGATGCCACCGACAGCCGCTCCCCCTGGTTTACTTATAGTTAGAAATTTGGGTTCAGATGATTCTTGCGCTGCGGTTCGAAGAACGAGGGCAGCCTCGCAAAACGAGGCTAGGCTAAGAACAATCAAAATAAGCAAACACTGAACAACGCGCATTAAGTTTCTCTATTCTTTTGGTGATGGACGCAATCATCCACTACTTCGTACAAACGTTTCGCTAAGTTTTTTTGCTTAGCTTAGTTTGCAAAATGATGCCGATTTTATACTCTAACGCCTGTGCCATGTAAAATTTAACACGCGGACTAAGTCCCACAATATGCT
>CAUPNA010000033.1:0-30978 GCA_963512475.1 uncultured Undibacterium sp. | reverse complement strand
TTGGCGTATTGACTGCGTTCGGTCTGTACCTTGACACTGATCCCACTCGCAATATGCGTGGCACGAATTGCACTATCGGTCTTGTTGACATGTTGCCCGCCGGGGCCGCTAGCACGACATGCTTGATAAGAGATGGTGTTATCGGCAATGCGTTCTTCAATCTGAAACAAGCACACGCCGATGAACCAATTTTTACGCGGGTGACGCAAACGATATGGGCTTTCGCAAATCCACTGCACACTACCTTCCCACTCTTGAATCCATGAGGTCGACGAATTTTCAATTTCATTTTCGCCCTCAAGACTCAACAATAAGGATTTAAAATTCGATGCGCGCGTAGCGGGAACACACTCAACTAATTCCAGACGGCAAGCATGACGCTTTGCTTCGCGGTGCAGGGCTTGCCAAGTCTTCGCCACGCCGAGACAACATTCTTCTGGTCCTTGACCAGCGGTGATTTGTACTAAGATCATAAGCAGCACCCACCCGATGTTTTATAGCTGATCAAGGGCTTGAGCTTGGCGACTACATTGATTAAGCCAGCGTCTTGCAGCGATTCAATCACACTGTCGATCGGTTTATAGGCCTCTGGCGCTTCTTCGAAAATCAGCCCTTTATCGTGGCAGACCACCCGACTATCTAGCGCTGTCCTGCTTAATTGCGTCGCAGTGTACCGTTGCTTGAGGCGTGGTTCACACTCGCTACGCATCCACTTTCGACCAGCGCCATGCGCTAACGAAAATAAGCTATGGCTAGCCAACTCGCCGCGTGTCGCTTGCACCACGAAGGAATAATCACCGCGCGAACCGGGGATCACGATTAAGCCTTCATCTGCAGGAGCCGCACCTTTTCGATGCAAGAACCCGCGTTCGCCATCAATGGTGACTTCACTCAAAAAATTGTGATGGATGTCCAATACCGTCTCGGCATCCGTCGCCAAATTCGCACAAATACGCTCTGCGATTAAATGCCGATTGCAGAGTGCAAAATCTAGAGCTTGCTGATGTTGCTGCCAATACGCGGTCGCAGCGGCATCGTCTTCTGCGAGGCCATGATGCCCATACTGTGCAATATGCTGACGCAAAATGTGTCCACCAAAACCGCGCGAACCACTATGCACCAACAACATCACTTGTTTGCGATCCAACCCATGTGCTGAAAAAATTTTCTGATCAAATACTTCGGTTATTTGCTGTAACTCAGCAAAATGATTGCCACCGCCTATCGTGCCCAAACTTTGTTCAAAGCCGCACTCTTGCAATTGATAAGAACGCACGCGCTCTCGCCAAAAATCATTTTGCTCGATCAAGGGCGCATCGATATTGCCCAGACGTTTAACCAGTTTGTCGAGTGACAACTTTGCAATCGAGAGATCGGTTTTTAATAAACGCATACCGCAACCGATGTCGCCTCCAATCAATGCGGGATAGAATCGACCAATCGAAAAGAAAGCTGCGCCCACAGGATAACCACGCCCCGGATGTAAATCAGGCATGCCAACCACCCGACACATACCAGGGAGTTTTGCTGTAGTTTGTAATTGCTGGATTGCGCCTCCTTCAATCCAAGTTTTTGGTGAGGCGATCACAGAAACATTTTCTGCGATGATTTGTAATGAGGAATTGCCCATTCGGTTTCAACCTGTAAAAGTGCAGGTCGTCGCCAGGACGTTTTGATCGTAATTCTGTTTATCTAAAAATCTGTTTATTCAGATTGAAGAGCTTGAGGAAATACGCTTAAGCCTGACGCAACCCGCTAATAAAAAAAGCGTGTAGTGGGAACAGGTTGATTGAATTCATGATGAGCTCCTTTTTATCGTTATTATGAGAGATTGAGAATCGAAGTCGCTGTGTACTTCGGTTTTAATTATAGCAAGGATTCTTTTTTGAACCAACAGGTGGTTTCATCGCTTGATTCTAGCGTTTAAGCCACCAACACCCCAGTACCAGCAAAACCTAGCTACGAATACTATGTCTTTGCGAGCGACTGTGCGTGATGCAAAGCTATTATGCAGAAGTCTTAGCGCTTGATATTGCCGTTTAAGAATTTCCCCAACAGGCGACGACGTACGAACAGGTGGTAAGTGAGAAATGCGATGCTCAAAGTCGCACATAATGAAAGGCTGAGCTTCACACTCCAATGCAAGTTCACATCCATTAAGGGAATTTGGATGGCAAAGATCAATGGCAAGTGAACCAGGTACACCCAGTAAGAAGCATCAGCGATATAACGCAGAAAGCCATGATGCACATCGAGCCAGCGTTGGCCAAAGATGATGCACACAAGTGTCATCCAATACCCAATATAGGCTTGTAAAAGCACCAGAATCGCTTGCAAGAATAGATCAGGCTTGGTCATACCGTTGGTTCGCAGAAGGTAAAGAAACAACGCATACGCCAATAACGATATCAGCAGTAATCTAGGCGCAAGCGGGCGCAGTTGATCTAGGGATCGAGCTTGATGAAATAGACGAAAACCGATCAGGAAATACGTCCCGTAAAATAGCAGCGCCCACCATTGCGGGAAGAAGCTTTCTGGTGCTGGAAACGGTGCGGGTACGGCAAAGAGTGCGGGTATGAGGGCCAGCGGTACGAGGCAGGCCTTCTTCATTGGCGTCAACGCATCTAGCCAACTAAGATGTTTACTCCATTCCAATACAGATGCCACCCAAACGAGGATGCAAAAACACATCATATAGGCTAAAAACCAGAGGTGTACCAGTGTAGGCGGCGCGGTCGGCGCTTCGGGATTTGCTAACCAGGGCTTAATCATTTGTAGTAAGGGAGATAAATTCTCCACATCCGCAATCGCTTGGCGAATGAGCCAGCTCATCGAGAAATAGACTAGTGGCCAGAACACAATCAAGGGCAAGATGATCCGCAAGAAGCGGTTTTTAATCATGCCTCCCATGCCACGTTTTTGCACGAGCAAGGCGGCAAAGAAACCCGCCACTACAAAGAACAAGGGCATGCGGAATAGATGAAAGAACCAGACAAATGCGTCTACGATCAGCGATTGTCCGCTGTCAGCAGTGGGCCAGAGTGGATGTGCCAAGACGCTATAGGCAAGTGCGGCATGAAACACCACACCCGTCAGCATCGCTAAGGCGCGCAGATTGTCCATGTAGTGAAAGCGATCATTCGCTTCTGGCATCTGCGAGGTGGCGTTCATAAGAAGGAATCCTTGCGGCGATACACGCTACGGGCAAAAACAAGTGCCAATAACATCACGGTCAATTCCAGAGCAAAGATGCCCAAGGCTTCTTGACTCAACATGACGTCGTTGGATTGAATCTTTTTACCGATGGTATCAATGGTGCCGATAAAGACCATAAATGGGCCGACGAAAGTCGAGACCGCAATTTGCACGAAAATATTCCACCCCTCTGATTCCAGCACCAAAGCCGCACTCAGCGAAATGAAAAAGTTTGTTGCTAAAAACCCGTAGATCAAGAATGACCAAATCAAAATACCGTCTGGCAAAGGCGTGAACAGAACCAAGAATGCAGTTCCCGCCAACACGATAGCGAAAGGTACAAGATAAAGCACCAAATTGGCTAAGACTTTGCTCCAAAAAAAAGTCATTGGTGTCATAGGCAGACTCATCATGAAAGTCAAGGTGTGTTCCCTCCGTTCATTGAGCAGTGAACTCTGAATCGCAAATCCACCGACACAAATCAAGAGCACGAGCAATATCATGCCCCCTGCATAAAATGCCCATGTCTTTGCCATGCCGATGAGTGTCAAACCAATGAGTAGCCCGATCACGTAGGCCGCAAACTGTTTTTGATATATGTGGAACTCTTTGAGAATGAGCCTTTTGAGCATCTGTCTTGTTTGTTGCGTTTCACTCGCGTTGTTGTGAAGTAGTGTGCTCATCATTTGTCTCCCGCGCGAACGCTCGTCACGAAAATATCTTCTAGGTTCATTGGTTCTACTGCATTCACAGTCAGATTCATCTGTGCAAGACGCGTCTCGAATACATCACCTGCGTTGCGCACCTTGAGTTCAATGATGGAACCGTTATTGCGCGCACTGATTACTTCGGGGATGTCTTTGAGCCCATCTTGCCAAGGTCCATGACAAATAATTCGGCGCCAACTCGATAAGAAAGTTTCCTTATCTTCGGATGCCACCAGCTTGCCTTTGTGAATAAAACTAATGGAATCGGAAAGCTGTTCCACATCGACCGTGTTATGTGATGAGAAAAGCACACTGCGTGACTCGTCCCGCAACACATCAGCCAAAGCCTCAAGCACTTCAGCCCGCGCGACAGGGTCTAGACCTGTGGTTGGTTCATCGAGTAGCAAGAGTTTAGGGCGGCGTGCGAGAATCAATAGCAAGGCGGCTTTAACCCTTTGTCCATGGGAAAAACCACCTAACTTCTGTTGTGACTTGAGGTCAAAACGTTTGAGCAGTTGCGCAGCGTAAGTTTCATCCCACTCGGGGAAAATCCCTTGGATAAAATCCATATGCCAACGCAGCGTCTGCGTTTTATATAAGCGCATGTCCTCAGAGGCATAACCGACATCACGTTTCGCTGCAACCTGCGCCTCTGGTAATCGATGGCCACAGACGTCGACTTTGCCTGCATCTGCGCGAATCAGGCCCATGAGGATACGCATAATGGTGGATTTGCCCGCACCATTAGCGCCAACCAAGCCCATGATCTGCCCCGTAGGCAATTCCAAATCAAGTGGGTGCAGCACAAAGTCAGCGTAAGTTTTCTGGACTGCGCGCAATGAAATGGCAACATCAGTTTGCAAATTCATTTGATGATCCTTGTCAAAGAAGTGTTGGTGCTGTCTTTAGCATCGATGGCTTTGCTGTTGGACGGCTCTTTAGAAGCGGTGGAGGTGGTTGCGACCATGGCGGCACTAACATGCTCGACTACCTCTTTGCCACCCATTCCCAATTTGTGCGCCGCGCCTACCATGCTCATTAGGTGCGCATCGAATTCTTCCCGAACAAGTTGTTTGGCCAGATCCTGGGTTTCGGCAACGAAAGAACCTTTGCCTTGCCGAGTGACGATCACGCCTGCACGTTCTAATTCGAGATAGGCGCGTTTAACGGTGATCACACTCACGCTACTCGCGCTCGCTAATTCACGAATCGAAGGCAAAGATTGGCCTGGACGCCAATCACCGGCCATCACCTTGGTCGTAATCTGCTCCGTGATCTGTTCGTACATCGGCGAACTATCGTGATTGGAGAGAAAAAGTTTATCTGTGGTCATTGTATGAAGCCTTTTGAAGTGCCGTATCTAACTGAGCATATTAAGTATATACAGATAAATACAGGAGTCAAGTCTTCGTTGCGGCTTGCTGATTTCGTGGAGCGGAGTTCTAAATAGGAAATGAGAAATTGAAAGTTCGTAGCTAAGAGGGTCTAGGAACTTGAGAAAAGAGGTCTGTTAGCTGAGGGCGGGGGAGAAAAGAGGGGTTTGGACACCGATTTCACACTCAATCATGGAATTGGAGTGTGGCGCGCCAATTTTTCAAAAGCGATCCACTGCGGTTTTAGTAGAGATAAAAATTGCTGGCGATCATCGTCGTTACCATCAACATTCGCTCGCGCATTCTCTTAGTAGATTCGGGGCTTTAGACACCTTCCAGTAAATTTCTAACCCGGAGAGTCTGGAAATCTGACTATGTATTCACTTACCTATTTCATCGTTGATTTTTACAATGGATAAGCAGCCAAAATATTTCTCACACATTGCATTTAACACAATGCCATCAGGTCTTTCTGATGTGATGCGGGGCTCTTGAGAAAAAGTATACATCCAGTTTCACTGTAGACATCTTGGTGGGTAGTTCCTTTAACGGCGACCGTGTAATCGCCCTCAAAGAGCGTCTTCCCGTCCAGACGAATCGATCCCTGCATCACCAAACATTCTTCGTCAAGATCGTCATGGGAGTGTGCCGAAAGTGTCGTGTCTGCCGACATCTTTAAAAGCCATGACATTGTGATTCCATCATTTCGAAGTACCTTAACCTGGAGTTTGGGAGAAACAATCTGCCATTCTGCATCTTTCAGAATTATTTGATGATCGCGTGCAGTCGGCGTCAGATTGGAAGTGCGTATCCGGCTCATTAATCCATCTTTAATATTGGCGACAGTTTTATCGCTTAGAGGGAAGTCAGGGCAGGCACTTGTCGCAAGGCCTATCAATCCAAGCCATGCTTGGGGTAATTCGTCTGTGCTGTCGTCCGGAAACTCCACGTATTCTGGCTTTTTCATTATATTGTCTTCTAAATGTTACTGTTTTATTCAGCTACGCAAACTTCGTTGACCGAATGATCAAGCCCAAAATTCAGGCTAATCCCTGGTGCAACACGCTCTAATTCTTTTGCCAAACCGGCCAATCCGCGCCGCAACGTTGATTTGATGGTTCCCAGTGGTATTTCTAGCTGAGCACTAATTTCACTATGACTAAGTCCAGCAAAATAGGACAGCGCCACAATGTGCCTAGCTGTCGGGCTAAGTGTCAAAATCACATCCTGTATCAATCGTTGCTCCTGACTTACTTGCAAAGCTTCCATTCCAGAAGGCTGGTTGGTTGCTACCACTGCTAACATCGCGTCTGCTACATCACTATCAAAAACAATGGGCTGCGCGTTTTTTTGACGCCTGGCGTCGAGTGCTCTTGACCGGGCAATAATCAGCAACCAAGCCAATACATTTCCACGCTCTGCGTCAAACAAATGCGCCTGATTCCACGCTTGAAAAAAAGCATCTTGCGTAAGTTCTGCAACGAGGTCTCGATCAGATAAAAATCGGCCAATTGTTGCGGCAACTCTTCTAACAGTGAGGTCATACAATGACGAAAGAGATTGCTCAGCTTCGGAGTCGCGCCGCGCCATGCTAACCACAAGACCTCGCATGTATTCTTCATGTTCGGAATTAAATCCTTTGTCTTGACCTGTTTTCTGCAATTTTGTCATGAGTTTTACGGTATTGCCTTGAGGCAATTTACACGTTGAATAAAGGATTAACTTCATTTTACTCTCACAACAATAAGAATAGTTTTTCCATCGTTATTATTAGTACCCATTAAACTATACGCAGGCGCGGGGCGATTGGATGCAAGCAATTACAGTATTTTTTTGAATTTAACCCAGAGTTTCCATTGGGATTTGAGCGCTGGTGGATGCACTTTTCGAGGTGGTTTTTACGTGAATGAGGCCAAAATAGCTAGCTATTTGCAACGAAGAACGAAAAAAAATGACCGAAAATGCGCCGCCAGCGCTCAAATCCTAATGGAAATTCTGGGTTTAAGCGATTGTTCAGGATCGAGCTTGCGCTGCACATCAAGTACAAATTCATCATCGCCCAGATAAATTTGGTTCTTCAAGCTCCGCCAAGGAGAAGCCTGTCCTTTGTCTTGCTGTACAAAGTCTCGATAGCACTGTTGTGCCTGTTCACGCTGATAGGATTCTCTTTGTACCAGGATCGCTTTAAATCGTCCCTGAAAAACATGGCCTCCCCGTTGATACTGTCGATTGGCATATTGGGTATAAAAGCCATTCAGCAACTTCATACTGTCAGACAAACTGGCGCGATTTGTTTCAAAAAAGAGATGATAGTGCTTGTCCATAAGGCGGTAGGCATCGCAATACCAGTCATAGCGATCCACTGCGGTTTTTAGTAGAGATAAAAAGCGCTGGCGATCATCGTCATTACCGTAAATATTCGCTCGCGCATTGCCGCGAACAGTAACCTTGTACAAGGCACCGGCAAACTCAATTCGCAATACGTAAGGGCCTCGCCATCTCACTCTCCCTCTGATTTATTTACAGATGAATGTAGGAAGGTGATGGATGAATGTCAAATGTAAGGTTTGACCCCATTCTGGACATGACCCCATTCTGGACACCATTCTTGTGAGAATGTCCCTTTGCGAAAAGCACGAAAAGGTGCCGTTCTAAAATTAATATACCTCATGGTGATGTTGGAATATTTGAATTGACCTCGCTCTCCACTTATGCAAAACGCATTTGATATTCACTAGGCAATACACCCAACTGTAATGAAAAAGCCCTTCGCAAGTTGTATTCCGTGCCGTATCCACAACGACGGGCAGTTTCCTTAACGCCGATCCCGCCTTGTTCTAACAAACTACAAGCGAGCTCTAAGCGAAGCCCCGCCAATAGTTGGGATGGTGTGATATTGGATTCCTGCTGTAATTTGCGATGCAGGCTGCGTACTGATAACGCACAGGCGGCAGCCATCTGTTCAACGTCAATGACTTGCGCCAATCTCGGCCGCAGCCACGCTGTCAGTTGAGCACTAACACCTGCCTCCTGTGTTTGCGCTAGTAGCTCGGAGCTAAACTGGCGTTGTCCACCAGAACGCTTCAAATACAAAACCATGCGTTTTGCCACACCTAAGGCCGCCGGGCGTCCTAAGTCTTCTTCAACAAGACTCAATGCTAAATCCATGCCCGCACTGATTCCCGCCGACGTATAAAACTTCCCATCATGCACAAAGATCGCATCGTCGTGCACTTGCACATTTGGGTGTTCTTCTTGGAGTTGCGACACTTCTTGCCAATGCGTGACCGCACGACGACCGTCTAATAAACCTGCACGTGCCAGGACAAAAGCGCCGGTACACACCGCACAACAACGCGACACGGATGCACTCGCACGAGAAATCCAGCGTAGTGTTGCAGCGTCTTCAGGCAGGCAATTCACTCGCCCCCCTGCCACCAACAAAGTCCCACCCGCTAAGCGACTTCGGGGCAAGGTCTGCGTCATTACGCTCACGCCTGCCGACGACTGCACCGCACCACCTTCTTTCGAAATCAAATGTATGCGATAAGGCGGTGGCAACTCGGCATCGATCGCTTCATCATTGGCCGATGAAAAAACCTGAATAGGGCCGGTCGCATCCAAGAGCAAAAACTGCGGAAACACCAGCAAAAAAACATCGATTGCTTTGCCTGTCTTCAACGAAGGCGTGCTGCGTTCCGATTTCTTTTTTGTTGCTGCCATCGTCTCGGTTCATCCTTGATTTGCGGTCCAAGAAAATTCCATTTGCTTCGCCGTTGCCTTCGCTACGTCAAGCCTAGATAGGCGGCCAAGCATATGTAAGCTCATATCGATGCCAGCGGAAATTCCACCTGAAGTGAGCACCTGCCCTTGATCAATCCAACGCCGGTTTTCCACCACAGTCAACTTCGGAAATCTCGTTCTTAAGTCTGCCACATCTTGCCAGTGCGTGGTCACCTCACAGCCATCAACAACACCTGCTTGCGCTAGCAAGAATACACCGGTACAAACCGAAGCCACAAGCTTAGCCTTGCTCGACTGTTGCGCGAGCCATGCAATCACAGATGCCTTCATCATCTCATTGTCGTGCACACCTCCCGCTACGATCAACACATCGAGGTTAGGGCAATTATGAAAGCCGTAATCTGGATGTACCCGGAATCCAGCTCTGGCTGTTACCATCTGTCCAGTTTCTCCTATTAGAAATACTTGAAACTTTGGATCGCTATAAGAAATTCTTGTTGCGGTCGAAAAAACTTCGTATGGTCCTGCGAAATCCAGCACTTCCGCGTCATCATAAATGTAGATACCGATTTTCATCCTCGATCTCTACTTCTTGATGTCGATTTTCGTTTTACCCTGAACCTGAGCTTGGGTCTGAGCGCGAATTGGCGTGGTAGATTCGCCAAAATCAATCACCGTTTCATCTCCCCATGGAAATTCCCCACTACGCTCAGACCATTTTCCATCAAGGGTTTTCATGCGGAAGTGATTGATCACAAAAGGCAGTCCTTCGGTAGCGAACATATCCGGTTTATCGCCAAGTTGAAAATGCAAATGCGGCCAACGCGAATCGCCAGAATTTCCGACCTGTCCAATGACTTGACCTCGCTTCACGCGATCACCCGGTTTCACCCGCACACTTCCTGGCTGCATATGAAAGTATTGCGTAAATTGTCCATTAGCTAGCGCGACGATCACAAAATTACCACCCAAGTTTTCACGTGTGAGCGGCAACGCAAGCTCAAACCCATCATTCGTTCTTGGAATATTGTCGGGAAATTGGTCGACACTCTTCACCACGACACCATCAGCCACCGCGACAATTTTCTCGCCATAAGCGAAATAAGAATGCACGTCGCGTGCATCACCTTCGAACTGCTGACCATTTTTAAATTTGCGCCAATCAATGGCAAAGCGTCGCGCATTTTGTACCATGCCGTCAAACACCACCATGCCCATGCGATGATGCGAATCAAGGTGTGGTCCATTGCGCGGTACCCAATCTGTTCCGATCAAGGGTGGCCCAAATACCGGCACACTCCCATGAACCGCTATAGCCGGCGCATCGACTACGCCATCTTCAAGTAGTACACGATGAGATAAGTGAGTGGGAATCGCCGCCTTCGTATCAAAAGAGAGACAAAGGAAAGCCAGCGCACTGCGCCCGCCTTGTAATTGACGATTCGCGTCCACGTGTGGATGCGTGTGATACTGCCAATAATCCACGCCAGTCGGACGCATCATGGCATTAAGCTGCTTACTATCCAGTGTCGTTATCGTCTTCGCGTTTCCGCGATCCAAGCTTAAGATATCAATACTCTGCAAGTTCATCGTCGCATCAGAGTAATTTTGCAAATCCAATTCATAGATCAAAAAATGTCGACCACCACTTGCCAATACACTAGGCTTGACAACCTGCCTAACTTGCAAAGCCAAGGAAGGAAAGACTGGCTCCAACATTTTATTTGCTTGCACACTACCCACGTTCCGCTGCGTGTCTGGAGTGATTGCTACACAGCCATTCGGCATTGCTTGCAACTCTGCACCCAAGACGGTGCTCGGCGTCGTTGCAATGGCTGTGCCTAGCAATGTGCTTATCGTCAGTGTAAGCAGCCTTCCCTGAAATTTAGTCCACATATTAGTTTTCCTTTCGATTCTATTCATTAATAGAACAAATAGTAAAACTTGGAAAGCTGTCATATACGACAGACAACAGTGAAAAACTGCCAAACCGGATGTTTGGCGATTTCGCGTAATGCGTGTCGAGATTAAGAAAAATCTTCGACCGGATCGATCTGATGATGCCCAATATCGCCCCACTCATCTCATTGTGTATCAAGTCAATCTCTAACTTTCTTGGCGAAAACATTGCGGGTCAGGCCTTTACGCTTAACAATCAAGATCAATCAACACCGCTCTCCTACCGTTTTACTGCACGACTCACTATCGCGTAGCTTACCCAAGATATTGGCCAACTTGCTCAAGCGTGCAGTGCCCGCTTAAATATGCCAGTGCCGTGCTTTCATTTCGCGTGTTTTCCAAATTGGCAAAGTGGTCCAATGGTTTTATCGGTGCTAGCCTTTGTTTTAAGCGATTGTTCAGGAGCAAGCTTGCATAGCATATCAAGTACAAATTCATCATCGCCCAGATAAATTTGGTTCTTCAAGCTCCGCCAGGTAGAAGGCGGTCCTTTGTCTTGCTGTACAAAATCCCGATAGCGCTGTTGTGCTAAATTTTTTGTCTTGGCAAAACCAACCAGAGCCCAATCCGTCGTCAGGCATGTCGCGCCTTGTTAGCCGCCAACAAAGTCTCAGCGACTGGCAGCAAAATAACCAAGCAGTGATTGTAAAATTGAACCAACTTCTCAGCACCGTCACCAGGCAAGGAGCCAACTTAGCTCCCGTGTCAGTGACGCAGCGTGAATTGCGTCAGTTAGCATAAGTTCTAAATACTGCACTAAGCTACTAAGTAGTCCAAAACAACAAAGCCCGCGCCGATGAAGCGGGCTTTGTTTTTTGGGGTTGGTATTCATATACTCAATACTTAATTTCGTCGCTAGAAATTTCTACACCAACATGACAATAACAACAAAAATCACGCCTACTCCAGCATTCGCAATGTGTCTGTTTATTGCAATATTTCACATAGCTTAAGGAGTTATAGGTTTAAGATAGAACGCATTCATTAAGCGAATCCTCATTCTTTCACTATTTAAATTAAATAATTTCATTCAATAATTAAATTAAATCGTGAGCTAGATGCTTCAAGTAAATGCTTTAACTAAAGGCCATAATCAATTATCTTGAATTTTTCATCCATGGTGAGATGAATTTCAAGATGCCCTTTTGTAGTTCGTGCGCCTGAAATACATAATCAAAGATGGACAAGGATACTCAGTCAGGACATGTATGAACAAAAAAATGCTCTCGCTGGCGAATTTCACAGAAGATAATCTGCGAGCCATACTTCAAGCGCTGCCCAAACTGATTTGGCTGAAAGATGCCGATGGTGTTTATCTTGCCTGTAACGAGCGCTTCGAACATCTTTTTGGTGCATTGGAAAAGGACATCATTGGTCGTACCGACTATGATTTTGTCAGCAAAGAGCTCGCCGATTCCTTCCGCGCCCACGACCTCTTAGCAATGCAAAAAGGCGGTCTGATCATCAACGAAGAATGGTTATGTTTTGCCAATGACGGACACCGCGAACTAGTCGAAACCAGTAAAACACCTTTATTTAATGCCGACGGCAAACTCATCGGTGTTTTAGGTATTTCGCACGACATCACCGAACGCAAACAACTGGAGAAATACGAGAGATTTCGCAGCTCCACTTTGGAGCTATTAGCAAGAAATACCCCTTTGCCTAGCGTTTTAGAAGCGATTGTGCGTGGTGTTGAGCTACTGCATAACGACATCATGTGCAGCATTTTATTACTCGATGAAGAACGCAAACATCTGGTCGATGGCGTCGCCCCCAGTTTGCCTAGCTTCTACAACCAAGCCATCAATGGCATCGCGATAGGTTTGGGCGTTGGCTCATGTGGAACGGCTGCATTTTTAGGCCAGCGTGTGGTGGTGGACGATATCGCTAGCCATGCTTAGTGGGTGCCGTATGCCGAACTAGCAGCACAAGCAGGTTTGGGCGCATGTTGGTCGCAACCCATACTCTCGTCCGAGTTGCAAGTATTGGGAACCTTCGCCATCTACCACCGAGAAAAAAATGCACTCGCTGATTTGGATGTTTACATCATTGAACAATCGGCACAGCTTGCCAGCATCGCCATTGAACGCAAACGCATAGAATTAAAAGTGCAGCATATGGCCTTCCATGATGCGCTCACTGGCCTGCCCAATCGTAGTCTGCTGTACGACAGGCTAGAACAAACCAAAGCTGCATGCAAACGCCAACATCGTTTCGCCGCCGTGTTGTTCATCGACCTCGATAATTTCAAGCCACTCAATGATGAATATGGTCACAATGCGGGTGATTTACTACTACAAGAAGTAGCCCAACGCATCAGCCTCTGCATACGCGAAGTCGATACCGTAGCGCGTTTCGGCGGTGATGAATTTGTGGTGATCCTCAGCGATTTAGATAGCGAACTTGCGCAAGCCGAGCAGCTAGCTTGCAGCATCGCAGAAAAAATACTCGCCTCCTTATCCGCACCCTATCAACTCAACCTTCCAAACGCGCGCAAAGAAACTAGCATACAACACCACTGCACCGCCAGCATCGGCGTCGTCCTCCTGCGCCACCTGCAAAACAATGACATCGACATAGTCAAATTAGCCGATCAAGCGATGTACCAAGCCAAAGCCACCGGCCGTAATAAAATCTACTTCCTTGACAGCAAACCCTAGATTCTAGGTCGGCACAATCGAGGAGCGCATTCAGGGGGCAAGTCTTGACATGCAACATCACCAAATCTAACTCGCAATCTGAGTCACTGCCGAATCATTCAAAATAGGAGGAGCTGGTTCAAAGATCAAGCCTATTCTTATACGATTATCCTTAGGCCAAATTCACGCACTTTGATCAGATCATTAATGTGTGATGCCAAGACTTGCCCCTCCACCACCGAACTGCTTCACTGACCGATGGATATTGGTTGCCCTCGCTTTCCATAGCTCGCTTCTTTGGCATTGCCACACCAATTTTAGTATGTTAGCGTGTTGTTTTACTATTATCTTGATTTGATGATGGCGGTTGTCTTCTACTGTTTATATTGTTCCAAAGTTTAGTTTCGTTTCTTTGCTTTAATTACTGGATGCCATATGAAATATAGTGTGCTTCGTCTCTTGTGCTGCTGGCTGCTCATCCTTTCTTCTTCTACCTCAGCGCAAGTTTTACGGTCAACTATTGAGAGCGTCCATGCGCTAAATGGGTACGAAGGTGAATTTACCTACCGAGATGGAGGTACTTTATATATGGTCGAGCACGCTGGAAAGCTGTTTGCTATTACTGGCGAGGCAAAATATGGATTACGTTTTGTCAAAAAAGATCAGTTCGCAAATGGTGCCGGTGATGCACTTCCATTTATGAGTGATGGGCAAGGGCAGATTGTTGGATTTCAAGAACGCGGAGTGACCTATCCCAAACTTTCTTCTATAGTGCCGGAAATAGTCCGCGCAATGTTCGATGCGCGCTCAAAAAATGTGGACGGCTCACATGTCAGTTATCAGTATCAAGTGCCAAAAAAAATGCAAGATGGTATCGCCGTTGCCTCGGTAGGAGGGGAGAGTGTTCCTATCGATTTAGTCAAGACTTTAGTCAATCAAATTATCACTGGAAATTCCCCAGATGTTCGATCGATCCTAATCTACCATAAAGGTGCTTTACGTTTGGAAGAATATTTTTATGGTTATCACCGTGAACGTTTTCATCAGATGCGTTCACTGACCAAAAGTGTGATTTCCTTGGTCGTAGGAGCGGCAGTTGATAGAGGCATGATACGGGTGGATGAACCTGTACTACCGAAGTTCGAATACGCCACGATTGAGAATCCCGATCCTCGAAAATCTAAGATCAATTTACGTCATATGCTAAGCAATCAGTCGGGTCTAGCGTGCAATGATCGCGATTCAAATTCTCCAGGAAATGAAGTCAAAATGTATGAGACTTCAGATTGGATAAAAATGTTTGTCGATTTACCAGTGGTGGCAGAGCCAGGTACGGTGGGGCGTTACTGTTCTGCTGGCATGATCGCAAGTGCCCGAATTGTGGAGCGTGTGACATCTATGTCCTTAGATGCTTTCGCTACACAAACGCTATTTGAACCATTAGGTATCAGTGCAGGTGATTGGAAATGGCGCTTTCAACCTGACCATAGCCAACGCAATGAATTCGGTCAAATCTACCTTCGACCTCGAGATATGTTGAAATTGGGCATATTGATCCAGCAAGGTGGGCGGTGGCATGACAAGCAGGTGATTTCAAGTGAATGGATTTCTGCGGCGACTGCGCGTCAATCGACAGTAGATGGTTCTGACTATGGTTTGGGAATCTGGCATCGATGGTACCAAATACAATCGCTCTCTGGTGAACGACGTATTGAGACTCTTATGCTCTCAGGGAACGGTGGTCAAAAAGTCTATATCGTCCCTAGTTTCGATTTGATCGTCGTGTTTACAGGAGGATCATTTAACTCTGAATCACCAGTCAACAAAATTATGGCGTCACTAATACTTCCTGCCATAGCGGATGCAAATGCCCGAGAGAAATAATGTGACCAGACACGCAAAATGGGATCAGTTCTAACCTTAATACATCCATCATAATCCCTCTTCCGCCGCCAGTACCGCTCTGCTCACCGTCATGTAATGCACACAAAATAGCTCGCGATTTCTGCCATAGTGTACAGTTTTCTAATTTCCCCAGGCTTAGATCATATTTCCGCCAATCCGATCTCCCCACATGGTCAAATGAATGTGGATGTGATGAGCTTCGTAGTAGGTCTTTAACTTAAACAACTCCTCTGTCACTTCGGGTGGAAAGCCTTGTCGATCTCCACGGAGGTCGATCAGCAAAGACAAAAGGTAATCGTCACATCGCAAAGGTTGATTCCACAACATTGCGATAGTATTGACTATACGCGGAAACTCCTGCGATAACTTGATAGGCCGGTACGCCTCGGGCAGTTTCAAAATCCAGAGAAACGCGTTGTCATTGAGTTCCTCCGGCGTCTGAGTGGGCGTCATTTTTTTGTTTGATATGGCTGGCATCACGCTATCGGTGGCAGACTCTGTATGGCAATATTGTGGATGCTCTAGTACGATGTGAGCATCTGCGATTGAGACGCTTTCAAAGCTAATTGAATCAAACGAATCCATGATAACCTCCATTGAAAAAAAGCTGCAACCAACGATTTTATTGTCGTGCTCGTTGCATGGAAAATCAAGGGCGTTTCACTGTTTTTTCTCTTGAAATGAAAGAATTTACGATGTTGACACAGTTGTGATGAAAACCGTGTCGCTGCTATAATTTTCTGACGATTAGGTGGGCGGAAGCGCTGGTTTTTATATGTAGCCAGGTAGGGTGTGCACCGCTCTTGTGCCAACGCGGATGATGGACTGACTACATCAATCCGGAGCTATAGGTCTTTACCGATTCAGAAAAATTTTGCGCCCACAATTTTTCCATGAATGAATGAATGAATGAATGCGATCAGATTAGATTAGATTAGATTAAATCTATAAATCTATAATTCTGCAATTCGTTCTAGGGTCTGTTAACATTCAAGCCAGCCAAAGATAGGCGAACACAATATTGATGAAAGAAAGAAAATTCCCATCAAAAGCAAATGGGTGACCCAGTTTGCGCAGAATAGGCAAAGATCAAGGTGCGACAGCCCTCAGTGCAGAAGCAGCAGCTGCACTCAATGGATTAAATTGAAGACCAAGACGAAATCCGCCATCCGTATTTGATAAAGTGCAATTCGCGACCATCGCCGTGGCTTCAAAAACGGCACCAACTGGTGAATTAGACGGCAGATTCATTCGAATGGACACCACCGCTCCAACGATTAGATTCAAGTCGCAAACCACACCTGCCCCGCCTTTTCCGATGTCGAGCGTGCGGGCAGGAATGACGCGCCCATCCGACAAACCAAGTACCGCCGACGTTCGCAATGCGACGCGATCGGAACCGCGACGGTTACTGATTTCAATTTTTGGAAACATAAACGGGGAGTCCTAACAATTTGATAAGTCTCTCTATTTTACGCCAGCACAGCGATCAAAATAGTCAGATCTTTGTTGATTGAATGAAAAATTGGGTTCATTCGGCAAGTGTGCCGTATTTTTGATTTTTAAAACAAGTATTTCGTTTATGCCGTTTCGTAGTACCTTGTGATATAGGGCATTTTGTCGAACTTGCCTTCGAAGTTGGGGGCAGTTCGAAAATGTGGTCACCTATTAGCCCCCACTTTGTGCATCTCAAATTCAATCAAGGATTTTCAAGGATTTGGAATAGATGCTTTGCGATTTTTTTCGTGGATTAGGTCATGTCACAACCAGTGAATTTGACTCAGCTCGGCGTGATGTTGTTGGACAAATTCCCGACCTTCTTTTTCTAACCAAGTGAGCACTTTCTTAGTGGTCAAATTTGTCTTGCTACTGGGTTCAGTTACCAAAAAATACTGGTATTGACTATGCAATCCAATATCCATTGGACGCACGAGCGCTTTCGCATCTATCCTGCCAGCCACTAAACTGTGCCGCTCAAATGCAATGCCATGTCCATGTTCAGCAGCCTGGATCACTAAATTACTATCGTCGAAACTGATTTGTCGGAAATCAGCCTGAGAGTCTATCGATAGCTTCTTAAAAAGCTGCAACCAGCTCGAGCCTGCTCCAAGTGTATTCGTGTGTTGCAATAACACGTGTTCGAGAATATCTTCTTCGCTGGAAAGACTTTTCCCACGCATCATCTCAGGTGACACCACCATATAGTAAAACTCATTCATCCAAGGCTGAACATGTAGCTTTGGCCAATGTCCGTCGCCAAATCGAATCGCGATATCGACACCTCGCTCGCCTATCTCTGCCAATTCCACACCAGCCATGATTTGTAGACGAATCTCTGGATATGCTTGATAAAAATTCTTCAGCCTCGGCAATAGCCAGTAAGCCGCGAAGCTCGGGAGCACCGATACTCTGACGATAGATTTTCCGGTGGAGTGATGTTGAGTGATGCTGGCAATGCTCTCACTCAACTGAGAAAGGCTGGTCGTCACGCTTCGATGTAATTCTCGTCCCGCATCCGTTAGCTGAACGCCATTCTGACGCTCAAACAACACCAAGCCAAGTTGGTCTTCCAAGGACTTTATTCGATGACTGATTGCACTATGGGTCAGGTGTAACTCTTGCGCGGCTTGACGAAAATTTTGCAATCGTCCTGCCACTTCGAAAATACGCAGATCGTTTAAGCCAGGAATTTTTTTCATCATAGGAGATTACCGGTCACTTTTTCTCACCAGCCTGTTCAAATTATGTCGCTAGCGCAGAACTTCGGGGTTACTCATACTAAGGTTTTGGTTCTCGCGACGCAAGTGGATGAGCCATTTTTTTAAATCCACACGCGAAAGCCGAATACACCACCATTACTCAATAAAGAAAGATCCATTCCAATGAGCAATCCCGTACGTCCTACTTTTGCTATCTATTTAATCCCTTTCATTTTCAGTTTTTTCCTGATCGCTCCAACAACCGTAATGGCGCAGTGCACATTGAATCCTGACAATTTGAAGTATGCTGCACGAACAGAAGATGTCTCCAGCATCGACGCCATAATGAAAGCATATTACGAGGTGGTATCCGGCCCTGCCAACACACCCCGCGATGTTGCAAGAGATCTGTCTCTACATCACCCGAAAGCGCAAATTTTTCCGCTGATGCACGACAAGAATGGAAAGCCCGAACTCTTGGTATTTTCAATCAAAGAATTTCATGAATGGGGCAAGCCTGTTTATGATGCAGGCTTTTTCGAAAGCGAAATAAAACGAACAGTCACTTCATTCGGCCAAACTTTTCATGTCTGGAGCACTTACGAAACAAGAACCACGCCAAATGGTCCGGTAGTTAGCCGTGGCATTAACAATATTCAACTGTACTTTGATGGACAACGCTTTTGGATATTGTCTGAGACTTGGGATTCTGAGCGTCCAAATAATCCGATTCCGACTTACTTAACGCCAAACACAACACCGTGATTAAATCATCAATGTGCCATGTCAAGGCTTGACGCCTTTACCATGCTTTATCGCAGGAAAATTCTTATCGCGGTCATTTGCGAGTATTTGGTTCGACGACTTGACTACTGGGGGCTAATGGGTGAACCCGCGCTCTTCAGCCGATTGGGATGCTCTGCTCTACATGTCGCGAAAAAGTGTGGTGGGCCAAAAAATTTGGTTCACCCATTCCTATTTTTGACGATCGAAAAATCCTTGAACCTTTCTAAACAATGTGTGCGTGAGGCTTTACATTTGATAGCTGAGATCGGATCATCAATGTGTTATCAAAAGGACTGACCGCGTGCTTCGGAGAATGGGTGACCCTATTTTAAAATGGTAGAACTGTTGGTGCCTTTTGGCCATCAACCACCAGCAGTTCATCAAGACGGATCAACTCATCGTTCTGCATTTTGAGATACTCGACACCGTCGCGCGCGAAAACGTCTGAAATGATACCGTGGATGGCTCGATGGGTACCATCCGTGTTTTTCACCAATATGGTCGTTGGTTTTTGCAAAGTCGCACAAGCTTCTATGACATCATGAAACTCGCAATTGATTGGTTGGTAGTTGCTCATGGTTGTAGTCTGATTCACCCACAGTTTTCCATCTCAATTATTGCGAAGCCGTTGGCGGCGATTTCTTGTTCGACGGCGATGCTGGCGGCTTCGACATGACAAAAATTGCATTTCTCGGATTTCAAGATCGATGGTGTTAGCCCTTTAGAGGTCAGATAGGCGCTTCCATAAGCCATAACCGCAGCGGGATCGCTCAAATCCGACGACACTAGAATATCAAAATGCATTAGCACTCCATCTTGGCGTTGCACATAGGTATCATAAACGGAAATATTCATGGTTCTCTTTCTATACGGTAAAGTGAATGCTACAACAATCAATAGAGCTCCAATCATGCCCAAGCTCGTATGACGAATAATTAAGAGATCGTAAGCCCTATTCGATTGTTGTGAAGCAAGAGACAAACTATTTGATAACTTTTCCTGGCAACGACAAATTACCTGAACCGACCTTAAACACATCGACCACGCAAAGCAATGGGCTATGGACGCTTGCGTTCACACGCAGTGCGGCAGTAACACCGTCAAATGTGGCTGCATTAACCGCGCCGATGTCGTCGAATGGCACACGTACTTCAAGCGAATTTTTATTGAAGAGAGGATTCCATCCCGGACTATCGATCAGGATAGGAAGGCCAGGCCATGTTTTGGGCAACTTGGGTTTGGTGTCTTTGGGAATGTCTACGACTTTGAGCGCACCTTTGCCGCATGCCTCGTCCGCTTGCAAAACCACCCAGTGCGAGTGCCAAACATTGCCATCGTTCTTTGTATTGCCGTCGCCATTTTCGTCAAACAGTGGAGTGTCATCAAAATCAGGGTGGGAGGTCACGGCAAAGGCAAGGATGCCCGCTTTCGCTTCGAAGCCCACCGTGGAGGAGTCAAGAGATGTTGGCCAGACATATGAGAAAACTTTGCTTCCAGCTAGCTTGCCCGACTTAGTTGGTTTTGACACTCCCGCCTTACCTGATACCGCCATTTGAAACACGGCCACATTCCCTTCGGTGGAGATCTTTGTGTGGATCAAATCAAAGGGTGCCTTCACCATTTTGTTCGGCTTTGTCTGAATGCCACTGCTGTGGTGTTCATGTCCAATTGCAAGACCGCTACAGGTGGCCCATACAATCCCCATTACCAGCTTGCCAAATTTATTAACGTTCATGTGATCTCCTTAAAGACTCTAAAATTCGCAAAGGCCATTCCGATGCGACTTAGGTGGTATTCTGAACGACTCGCATGTACAATAGGTGCTGAATCATTCTAAATACATACCTATTCGTACAAAATTATGACGAAGCCTATAGATCGCCTATCAAAGCTGTTGGAGCGTTTTCGTATTCATACCCGGATGTCGTTCAACGGAACCATGTGCGGTAAGCATGTGTTTGCTCAGCAAGCCAACAAAGCCTATTTGCATGTACTCAGACGTGGTTCGATGGATATTCATCATCCAAGCGGTAAAGAAGTGCCAAAGAAAATCAAGCTAGACGCACCTACCCTCATCTTTTACACACGACCGTTTACCCACCATTTTCACAATGCCCCGCGCGACGGATCTGATTTTACCTGTGCCGAAATTATGTTTGAGGGGGGCGAGTCACACCCCATCGTACAGGCGCTTCCCCCACTTATCGTATTGCAGCTGGACGAAGTAGATGGATTGCAAGCGTCATTGAATTTGCTTTTTTCTGAAACAGAACAAGTGCAGTGCGGGCATCACGTATTAGCGGATCGCCTATTCGAGGTTGTGCTTATTCAATTATTACGCTGGCTTTTGGATCATCCATTGCAGGCCAAGATCAACAGCGGTTTGTTAATGGGGCTTTCATCGCCACAGCTGGCAAAGGCGCTGACGGCGGTGCATGAATCTCCAGAAGAGCCTTGGACAGTGGAGCAATTGGCACGCGTCAGTGGTATGTCGAGAACAGCCTTCGCTGTTAAATTTAAACAGGTGATCGGTCAAGCACCTGCTGAGTATGTGGCGAACTGGAGGTTGAGCATTGCGCAGGCACGACTGCGTGAAGGCGTGCCATTGAAAATGCTTGCTAGCGAGTTAGGTTATAGCTCGCAATCCGCATTGACACGTGTCTTCACCTCGAAGCTGGGCGTTTCGCCGCGCGAATGGCTTTCTTCTCAACATGGTGAGGTGTCATCTGTATGACGGCAAATAACGCACCAGCGCTAGCGCACTTGCTTCCATCGCTGTCTTAAAATTTGGTCGTGCAGTATTTGTGCAGAGGCCTCTAAAATCTAAGATCTTCGATATTATTCTTACGTCTTATTTTCTCTTATGCACCACTCCTTGCATCCATGAAGATAGTAGCGCTAGCGCTGAAGGTGCGATGGTTTCCTCGATCAGGAAATATTCACTTACTTGACCGGTTTTTGCCGTTTGGAAGTTGTGGTTAAGCCCAGGAAGCTGACGCACCGATGTCAGTGGGCTGGCGCGATTCGTTGTAACTTTAAGCGCACGTTCAATTTCCCTTAAGTTTTCTGCTGCTGGCACTTGCATATCCTTTTCACCAATGAGCGCGAGGGTAGGACAAGTTACTTTTTCTAGATACGGGCGAGGATCAAGTGATAGAAAGCGCCGAAACCACGGTGACAAAAAAACCTCAAACAATTCTTCAGGTGGGTCTGCAGGCGGCAGACCGAGTGTTTCTTTTGTCGTAACCGGCAGTGCTAGATAGGCTGAGCGCATAGCGGCAAGCGCTTCGGGATGATTGCGCTTGCTCGCAGCGATCTCGAATAACTCGCGATCGTGGCTTTGAAAGAGGAGGACGTGTGATTCAGGCATACCGCCGGCACGCCGTTCCGCAGCATCTTGTAGGCTCTTGATTTCCATGCCTGGAAGTCCGGTGCCGGCTAGCATGGCAATGAAGCTCACATCGTTTGGCGCATCGGCAGCCGCCATTGCGGCAATAATGCCACCTTCACTGTGACCCACGATACCAACTTTTGTTGGATCGATATTCGCTTGGAGTTTCAAAAAACGGACAGCGGCAATCGCATCAGCAGTGTAATCGTCTGTCGTGGAGTTTGGATGCAAATTCCCTCCCGTCAAACCGACACCCCGTTTGTCGTAACGCAATACTGCAAAGCCCTGGCGGGTCAGGTGATCGGCTAGCACCAGTAAGGTCTTGTGCAGCGACATGCCAGCATCACGATTATGCGGACCAGAGCCTGCCACTAGAACAACTGCCGGAAATGGTCCACCTGATTTTGGATAGCTCAAGGTGCCAACTGGTGCGACAGCAGGATCTGGTGTCTCGAACACGACATCTTGCGTTCGGTAGGGTAGTGGTGCCACAGGATGTTGCGGGCGGCGGCGCTCAGCGTAGGCATGAAAGCGTCCCGCTACATGTTCAATGATAAACGGCGTAGGAAAACCGCTAGTACCTGTCCCCATCACACGCGTCGTTTTGCCAGCCGCAGGTGCTTTTGGCGCTTTAGTGAAAAGCACCTTACGCTTGCTAAATTCCATCTCGATTGCCGCGAAAGTGTCCATTGAAAACATATATCGCTTGATCGAGTTCTCGGAAAACGTCGGTTTGTCCTGTGCTATTTCTGCAGTTGCAAGGTCTGGGATAAATGACAAGAACGTTATCGTAAATATCCAAATAATTAGTTTCATTAAAATACTCATTTTGTAATTTAAATAAATGACTCGGCCCGTCGCCATGCTGATACCTGTGTCACTGATCGGAGCGACCAACAAAATAGCTAGCAGTGACTTCATGATTACCACCAGAGAAGCAAGATGCGGCAAAAGCTAGCAGGATTTTTGCCAGTAACGCATCTTGCAAATCAAATGTGGATAAATTGTGGAGGCTAGGTAAATCAGACGGCAAAGCAATCAAAAGTAGAGAAGCTGGCGTATTGGTGCGATGCACGCAACCACACGACGAAGCAAAAGGCACGATGGCATTTTGAAACGGACGTGTAGTGGCGTATTAAAAATTATCGCGTTCATTTGCGAGTATTTGGTTCGGCTACTTGACTATCAGAGGCTAATGGGTGACCCCGCGCTCCATGGTAATTAGCAGATTCAGCGCATTGCCACGTCGCACTGAAATCTGCGCCAATTACTGCTTGGCCGCCGCCTTCAAAACAATGTCATTGGTGAGGAGGGTTTCTAGATCGACGGGGCCGGCTAACGCTTTTTGCTCCCCTTCACCTTGCTGCAGAAAGCCCATGTACGTGTTCCAGCCCTGCGGCAGGAAGGTGCCGTGCGATGTGACCCCAGCGGGCGCTGTGTAGTAGGTCTTAACTAGGGTCCAGAATTCGGCTGCTACCGGGTTGTTCTGCAGTGAAGATTTTGCAAATTCTGTTTTGAGCAGCTCGAACGTCTTGTCGGAATTTGCCATTCCCCATGCCCGGCCCTTCAAGGTGGCGCGGACGAACTTCACCAACAACTCCGGCTTCGCCATGTATGTTTCAAGGCGAACCGAGAGTGCATCGCCGGGGAACTGAGTAATTATTTTCGGTGTAATCGAGCGAACCGGAATGCCCTGAGCAGGCAGAAGCAGAAGATCGCGCTTGGCACCCGCATAGGCCTGAATGTGGCCCTCGTTCAAGGCGCGCACGGTCATCGGATCACCATCGCCGGCCAGTACCAATTTGACGTCAGAGCCTACTTTCAGGCCTGTCGCAACGATGGATGCCATCGTCATCGGCACCTCGCCGCTGGCGAGGTCGGAAATACCGATGGTCAGGCCCTTCATGTCCGCCATCGTCTGCACCTTACTGGTTTTCGGCACGACAATATCGAAGGTGTCGGGGTAGTAGACCTGCATGATGGCCTTGAGCGGGGAACCGCGCTGGACGGTTTGCATCGTTGCGGCGGACGAGAAAATACCCCATTCGACTTTTCCAGCTGCAAGCTGACGCGCCGCATCCGACGAACCTTTGGAATATTTGAGCTTCACCTCAAGACCTTCAGCTGCGTAAAAACCCATTTTTTGTGCAATGAATATGGGGAACATTTGGGCCGTCGGGCCACCTTGCGCGGTTACCCCATTGAATGCGACCAAATCCTTCGCTACGGCCTGAGTCATGCCAAACGGTGAAACAAAGACGAGGCTGCCTAACAGAGCTGCCGCGAACTTCGAACCAATGTTGTATATGCTAGTCATTTCATACTTTCTAGATTTGCGACCCATTAAGATTACTTCAAATTCCCGCCTGCTGGAAGGATTTAGTTGTATGCCATTCACTTCACAGCTACCATGACGCTACAGGGAGAAATTCTTAGGGGTGAGTGTGATGGCTGTGCGTTCAAATGAGACATTGAGTATTGGTCAAAATACCGATAAAAACTTGCCTAGCCTGTTTGGTCTCGGCAGTCTCGTGGTGGCGGCAGTCCTGGTGGGCTTCATCGCACTGACGATATATCGATTTAATTCGTTTCAGAAAGTTTGGGTCGCGCACAGCGAGGAAGCAACGCGGATCAACGAAACCTTGGCGAGCTTCAATCGCAGTATGGGTTATGGCGGATTGATCCATAACTTCAAAAATCTGGTGCTGCGCGGCGATTTGGATCGCTACAGAGATGTCATAGAAGGGAATCTGTTCGATCTAAAGAATGAACTGGCGCACTTAGGCGCCTTGCTGAAGACAAATGAAGATTTGGATGATTTGGCCGTCATTCGCGACGCTGTTACTACTTATGACGAGAAGGCCGCTCTAGTGTTCGAAATGGTCGAGCAGGGAAGATCGCCCGTAGAGATTGACGCTATCGTCAAAATCAATGACACCGCCGCTATTGAGGCGATGGGCCGTTTGATCGCGCGGCTTCAACCGCGCGCCGCCGTAGTAAAGGCAGAAGCGGATCTGATCCAGGCTGAGGCAAAACGGGATTTATTGGTTGGTGGTGCATTTTTGCTGGGGGTGGTTGGGCTCGTCACTGCGTTGTTGATACATTTTACGCGCAGGCTTGCCGATCAGATGGAACGTAGTCAATCCATTCTCGATAACGTCGCTGATGCCATCTTCACCTTCAACAGCAGCGGAATTGTGCAGTCATTTAATCTAGCGGCGTGCCGGATTTTTTCTTATGCGCCCGATGACATCGTGGGGCACAACATGACAATGTTCATCCCGAATTTTGATTTAGACCACTATACCAACAGCGCGGCCAAGAATAGTGAGACCGAAGGCCTGCGCAAGGACGGCATTACAATTCCCATCGATCTGGCGATCTCACGCGGCGCTGAACATCACGACATAGTCTACATCGGCATCGCGCGCGACATCAGCGAAAGACGTCGCCTGGACAGGCTCAAGTCAGAATTTGTCTCAACCGTCAGTCACGAATTGCGCACACCGCTCACCTCCATCCACGGTTCGCTCAAATTGCTCGAAGGCGGCGTGGCGGGTGTCATGGCACCACCCGCACTCAAGTTAGTCAGCCTCGCGCAAAAAAATAGCCAGCGCCTGATCTTGCTCATTAATGACTTGCTGGACATGGAAAAACTCAACGCCGGAAAAATGACATTGACACTAACATCGACCGATCTGGTCAGTATCGTCAAGCAATCCATACTCGACAATGGCGGCTATGGTCTGACGTTCGATGTGCAATATGTGCTAGCGCAATCGCCAGACCAGCTGTTGGTGCTGGCAGACGCCGGCCGCCTTACCCAAGTGCTGGCTAATCTACTGTCAAACGCCGCCAAATTCTCCGCCCAATCGCATCAGGTGGATATCCGCGTCATTACAGAGTCACAGTCAGGCGCGCATGTTGCACGAGTTGAAGTTGAAGACCATGGCGAGGGTATTCCGGAAGACTTTCAGCACGAGATTTTTGGTGCCTTTGCGCAGGCAAATAACGGCAATACCCGCAAGCAAGGCGGCACCGGGTTAGGGCTCAAGATCAGCAAGAGCCTGATCAATGCCATGCACGGCGACATTGGCTTCACCACCCGCCAGGGCAGCGGCACCACTTTCTGGTTCTCAGTGCCACTGGTGCAAGCTGTGACACAAGACATCGAATCGACACAGCACGGGGTCAAACCTAACATCTAAACCGCAAGCCGGGGGCTAATGGGTGACACCCATTAGCCCCGCCCGACGGGGTGGTCAGCTGACTTTGAACGCCGCCTCGATGACCTCGCGTAACTCATAGTCCTCGAATGGTTTTGCCAAATAGCCGGCGGGCTTTGCGAGTTGGGCTCTTGCACTATTCGCATCGCTAGAAAAGGCGCTCAGGAAAACCGTTGGTACATCAAACTGTGTGCGAATGGCCTGGGCCGCTTCAATACCATCCATGGCGCTGCCCAGGTGCACGTCCATCAGCACCAGGTCGGGCTTAAACTTTCCAGCCATCTCGATCGCTTGCTCGCCGTTGTCGGTCGGGCCAAGGGGTTCATAGCCCAGAATGTCGAGTTGCATGGCAATGTCCCGCGCAATGAGCCGTTCGTCTTCGACCACCAGAATTTTGCGCTTGATCATGACGGCATCACCAGTGCTGAGGGGGGTTGTACAGTAAACACGACGTCGAACCGAACGCCCTCACCGGGTGTCGAACCAATCACCAACGTGCCTCCTAGCTGATGGCACAGATCAGTTACCAAATGCAGTCCGAGCGAGTTCTTTCTCTTGTCCTCAAAGTCTGGTGGCAGGCCCACACCAGTGTCCCCAACGCGCAAGCACCAGCGGTCATCCGGTGGACTGTCATGGTCGTGGGCTGGCTGCAACTCCACGCTCACTTCACCTGTGCGCCCCTCAGGGAAACCATGTTTCAGGCAATTGGAGATCAACTCGTTGAGCAGCAGTCCGGCCGCCTGGGCTTGATCCATGCCAGAGTGCACCGAGTCTAGGTTCAAAGTGAGCAGCACCGAGTCGCGGTGTAGCTCTTGGGTCTTGAACGCTTGGGTCGCAACTTGACTCAGACAGGCCGCTAAATCCACTGAAGCAAAGGTGCCTGAACGGTACAAGGATTCATGCAGCTGCGCCATGGTGCGGATACGACCCCGCATATACCCGAGCACGTCCTTGGTATCGGTTACCACGCTGCGACTGGCCTCCATGCGCAGCAAACTGGTGATGACTTGCAGGTTGTTCTTGACGCGGTGGTGGACTTCTTTGATGAGCGCGTCTTTGTCGCGCAGGGCCTGCCGCATACCTGCTTCAGCAAGCTTGCGTTCGGTCACATCAAGAGTGGCGCAAACCAAATACAGCGGCTTTCCATTCTCGTCATACACCGGGCTTTTGAAAGTGTGGCCCTGTAGCGTTTTCCCGTGTGAGTTACTCCAGAAGGGTTCTTCAAAATCAAGAGCGTGTCCATCTTCAAATATTTGCCTGTCTGCGGCCAAAAAGCTTGCCATTTGGTCTGCCGGGAAGTACTTGCTGCCGTCGGAGCCGTACAGATCCTCAAGGCTCATACCCCATTGTTCTTCACAGGCTTTGTTAATCAAGAGAAAGCGGCTTTGCGCGTCCTTGACAAATAACGGAATTGGAATGCTTGCCAGTATGGATTGAAGCTGGGTTTTTGAAGCCAGAACTTCTGCCTCGGTACGCTTTTGTTCAGTAATATCCTGAAAAGTACCCTGTAATTTGATGGTCTTGCCGCCTTCACATACCGGAAAGCCCTGCACCCTCACCCAGATGTGGCGACCCTTGGCCGTAATAAAAGGTGACTCCAAGTCATAGGGCGTACCGAACGTTATCGCGGCATCGACCGCTGCCTTAATAGTGGGCCAAGCATGTGGCGGATAAAACTCATCGCCCTGCGACAGTTTCGGGGGAGTGTAAGGATGGTCGACTTCGTGCAGTCGCGCAGCCTCTTCCGTAAAGGTGACGATGGTGGTCCGCAAGTCCAACTCCCAGCCACCAATTTTGGCCATGGCGGCGGTGCGTGCCAACATCCGGTTGGTCTCTTCCAACTCAAGGCTGGACTGAGCCAATGCCTTACGGATTTTCACCTGATCCGTTACATCCCGAAGAAACACATTGAAAACCGCCTGGCCGTCAATTTCGCACTGCGAAATCGATGCCTCTGCAGGAAATTCTTCGCCGTTCGCCCTCAAGCCGACAATCTGCCCGCCTTGACCCATTGTGCGGCTTGTGTACTTGTGTTGCCCGAAAGCTTGTACGTGACCGCGGTGCGCGTCACGAAAGCGCTTGGGGATGAAATCTTCAATCGATCGCCCCAAGGCGTCTTCCATAGAAATGCCAAAAATACTGGCAGCTGCCGGGTTGAAAAGAACGATGCACATCTGGGCGTCCATGGAAATGATGGCGTCCATCGAACCTTCGACCAAACCTTGCATCCGTACAGCAGTCAATGCTGCTCCAGTTATTGGCGGGCTCCCGGAGCTTGGTGGGGGCCTCATGCATAACCCCATGGATCCAACACATTTTTTTGCATATTGAAACCCCGTATTTATCAGTCAGTGCTTATGTTCGCCCTGACTATGGCATCAGTTTGACCGATGCTAACACTTCAGCTTTCACCACAAACCGTGACGGATAGGAAATCCAACCCACCTTAACGAAGTATCTTACCCCAACCCCGAGATCACAAGTGCAAGTTTCGGCCCAATCAGGTCTGATCAAACAACACCCTTCCAAGCGCAGCATCCAAATCGCACTAAATCACAATAATCATCGCTCAAAAAATCACCCGATTAAACGTAGAAACACAGCGAGTCCTGATGCGCCAAACTGCGCGCACCTATATTAAAAAACTAGAAAATTAGTCTTACCAATTCATAGCAATTGGGGTCAGTTATAACATTAATACATCCATCAAAATCCCGCTTCCGCCGCCCGCACCGCTCTACTCACCGCCATGTAATTCACATCAAAATAGTGCGCGATATCTGCCATCGTGTAGGCACCTGATTGATAGGCTGCGACCATTGCCGCATTGCCGCATTGCGATTGTCGGCTTGTTCAGCCTATTCCATCAAACTCAATGCGAGGAGGCGTTTATGCGCAATGGATAGCGCACGCAAATCCCCCTCTTTGAGCATCGCTTGATGCTATTTGATAAAGGCGTCGTCGCCTAAAAGCTTTGATGTTTGGTTGACAGCAGTGGTGAAGGCAAACCGCATCCCTGAAACAAATGCCTCACCAGACCATGCCGACGTTTAACCCGCTGCGTGGTTAAGCCGTTCAACTGACGCATTCCCTTTGATAAATTCCCTTCAACGGTTTCTACCAAGAGGTGATAGTGGTTTGTCATTTGACATACGCATACACCACCCAATTGAAGCGATCACACACCAAGGCCAATACCGCCAACCACTCACGCCTATCCGCCACGCGAGGTCACGTGATAGACCGCTCCAGCACATTCTAATCGTAAAGGTCTCGCCATTTGCTTGCCCTAACATCGATTTCTTGAAAAATGTAATAACGTTAGAACAGACCCCGTTTGTGTGTGCTAACCCCGTTTGTGTGGGCAAGTAATGACAATGGTAGAAGCGGCACTGAATCGTTACTGAGATACCCATGCAAGTCCTTGTAAGGGTTACTTTTCTCTCTAAATTTGACGTTTTCTAATGTGTTCTTTTAGCCAGCGATTCACTGGTTTTAAGGATTTTAACTTTTTGTTGTGTTACGACCTGACCATGTGCGGTTTGCATTCGTGAAATCATGAAGTTTGTTGTTTTGTATTCCATTTGCCTATTTTCTGACAGCCCAAAGGTAAAATGCCCATCACACATCTGCTGGTAATCGTGTATCTTTAGCGTTCCATTCGAAGAAAACCGAGTTCAGAGCCTCCTGTTAAATATCCTGACTTTGTGAGAATTGATTCCACTGCTATGCCAATTAAGCCTCTGCCTAGCACCACGAAGGAACATGAAATTACGCTCCTTCGTGAACGCAATTCATTACTCAATATCCTGAGTGAATTTGCCATCGCCCTTTTACGCCTGCGTACCAAAGAGGAAGTGTTGTGGTACACCGCGAATGAAGTTGTGGGACAGATGGGTTTTGACGACTGTGTAATTTACTTATGGGATGCACCTAGCCAATTCCTGGTTCAACAATCGGCATTTGGACCAAAAATGTCGGATCAAGGCACGGTCAACAATGCGCTTTATCTGCGTTTAGGTGAGGGTATCGTCGGACGTGCTGCATTAAGTCGCGAAACGATCGTGGTAAATGATCTCAGTGCTGATCCCAATTATGTCGTCGATATCCAGCAATCTGGTTCAGAGCTCGCCATTCCGATTATTCATTCCGATCAGTTAATCGGTGTCATAGACAGTGAAAATCTGGCAAAAAATTTTTATACCGCCGAACACATTAAGATTTTAACGGCGGTAGCGTCGATGGTTGCCGCAAAATTAGGACAAACCAATTTGATTCACCAACTCGAATCGTCGATTAGTGAATTGGAGTACGCAAAAAAATTACAAAGTGTTTTATTCAATATTGCCGC
>CAUPNA010000032.1:0-31003 GCA_963512475.1 uncultured Undibacterium sp. | reverse complement strand
CGTGATGTGTAATTACCATATTGAGGAATTGCAACAGCCGCCAAAATACCAATAATCGCGACAACAATCATCAATTCAATCAATGTAAAACCTTGCTGCGCTTTTTGAAAGATCTTAGTCGTTTTCATATTTACCCCTATCTTTTAAGTGAAATTTTATTGATACCAAAATTTGGTTTTTAATCATTACCAATCAATTACACGCAATTTGCATGCCATCTTTAAATCCAAGCGGCTTCAAATGGTTGATTTTCTAAATTAGCCTAAACACCTACTTAAATAAAAAACATGATTAATAACAATAAATGAACATATAAACTAAATGCTTTTATGCACTGGCAATTTAAGGACAACCTGCTGTACCTTTAATACCACGAGTAATATTGCAAATTGAACCAGTCATTGTCCAAGCCATACGAGCATCAGACGTTGCTGGTGCTGTAGGCGTATATGTACCGGTTAATGCAGCACCAGCAGTATCAGTCGCAGCACTTGTAAAGGTGATGACACCTGCCGCGGAAACACCAAGACCGGTATTGCTCGTCGTTGTAGCAGCTGTTGGAACACCATTTGTGCCACTACCACAAGCACTCAAAGCGCCCGTTTCTTGTGCGCACAAGCCAACCGCTGTACGATATGGTGCCAATTCAGACAAGGATGATGCCGCACGTGAGCGTGATGTGTAATTAGCATACTGAGGAATTGCAACAGATGCTAAAATACCAATAATAGCCACGACAATCATCAACTCAATCAACGTAAAACCTCGCTGCGCCTTTTGAAACATCTTAATTGTTTTCATTTTTAGTCCTTTTTTGAAATGAAATGTTGTTGATGCCTAAACTTATCATTCGGTGATCGCGGCATACAAACACGCAATTAGCGTGCCACACTTCAATTCAATCGGCTTTGAATAATCGTTTTTTCGAATTGGGCTAAACCCGTGTTTCTATAAAAAAACACGATATTCTCTCAATTAATAGCCTTGAAATATTTTTGGAATTCGGCAATGAGTATTTTATGGGCCACAAGCAGCCCTTGTAAGCCCACGTACCACATCGCAAACCACATCGGTCATCAGCCATATAATGCACGCAAGTGATGAAGATGAAAATTGAGGTACTTATGTTTAGGTCAATGCAGTCCCATTTGACAAGCCTGCTACACTAAAAAAAGTAACATCACCTCCTGAAGAGATGTTCAAACCAATATTACTCGTAGTAGCACTCACCGCAGGGACAATAATTGAACAACTACCACAAGCAGTTAACGCGCCCATCATTTGAGCAAACAGTCCTATCGCGGTCTCATAGGGCACCAGCTCTGTAAGCATCACTGCATCTTTCAATATCAAACGATATCAAACGAGATCAAAAGATGCTTTTATATCAATCAATACAAAATAACATTTTTGTGCCAGACAAATCAATTTCATCACCATGTACTAACAACCGTGGGCGAGCATCAATTGTCTCAGAATTGATTTTTGGAAATACTTTACCTTCAACAAATGCGATTTTAAAGCGGTTCCCTTCACGAGTAATCGACACAACTAAAATGCCTGGGCTACCCAAGAGCGTCACAGCCTTAGAAAGTATCATTTCTTTAGCTGCATTTGCGCCCGTTAAAACCTTGATCTTGCCTATTTTTAAAGTATCATCCGAAGGAATTTGATCATCATCATTCACAACAACAAACTTCAGCTGGTATTTACCCATCTCTATCACATCGCCATTTTGCAGCAGATGCTTCTTAATAGGCTGACCATTTACCGAAGTCCCGTTGGTACTTCCCAAATCCAGAACAAAAGACCCTTCTGAGGTCGTATCGATAGCGGCATGACGACCACTCACTGCCAAATGATCTAGCACAAGATCATTTCCTGGCCGGCGTCCAATATTCAAACGCGCGCGATCTATGCTTTGCTCTTTTTGAGCTTGCCCATTAAACATCACCACAACTTTCGCCATATCAATTCCACCAAAACCAAATATTTTTCAAGGAGAAACGAATATTATGAAAAACTGTTTGATGTAACAGCATTTCAAAATTTCGACTATTAACCGTATTACATTGAAGGTTCGCACTTATTCTTATTGTCTTTTAGCTAGCAAAAATATACTCCATAAAGCGTCTTTCTTGCAATTCTTTGACTCGTATTAAAACAACAGAAATATTATCTGAGCCACCTTGACGATTCGCCAGATAGACCAAAGTTTTACAACAAGTATCTAAATCATTCGCTTGTTCACGCAACACACTTTGCATGTGAATTTGATCCAACATATCAGACAAGCCATCTGAGCAAAGCAGGTAAATATCACCTTCTTTCATTTGATGCTCATGTACTTCTACATCGATTTCATCGTGTGAACCAACAGCACGGGTAATTAAATTCTTAATTGGCGAAAGATGCGCATCTGCAAGTGAAATCAAGCCTGCATCAATTTGAGCCTGTAAAACAGAATGATCACGCGTGATTTGCTCTATGAAGTTGTCTCGAAAACGATAGGCGCGTGAATCGCCTACATGCCCGATTAACATGCGATCAAAATAACTAAGGGCGACAACAATGGTGGTACCCATACCAAAATTATCTGGATTTTTATTTGCCTGATCTATGATTTCCTGGTTTGCAAATGTGATGGCATCGCTGATCCATTTGCTGGGTGTTGAAGTTTGCCAAGGCAATCGAGGCATCCAACTTGCGGCTTGCTTTTGTTGTATCTGCTCATGTACCAGATCGACACTCATTTTGCTGGCCACTTCTCCAGCGTTATAACCGCCCATACCGTCAGCCAAGATCGCTAAACCGATTTCTGCATTGATCTCGATAGCATCTTCATTATGACTACGCACCAATCCTATATCGGTATGACTGGCAAATTCCAAAACTGTTTGTACAAACATGGATAAAGAACTTCTTGTAGTATCGATCAGAAACAATCGAAAAATCAATCAACAAAAAAAGGAAGCCTGACATTTTGCCGAAACACCAATGTGCTGCAAGCATAATTTCAGAAACTACTTTAGCTTAACATTATTGCTGGAAATTTTGACGTTCCAATAAGAAAATTATGTTTCAATAGCGCAACGGCAACATCAACACGCTGCACCACATGCACACTTCAAACGTGCCGGAATAAAAAAAGGAGCCGAAGCTCCTTTTTTTAAGCATTACAAATCATCTAAAAAATTACAGCATCGCTTTCAACAAGCGCGCCATTTCAGATGGGTTCTTCGTTGCTTTGATACCGCATTCTTCCATGATGTCCAATTTTGCTTGCGCAGTATCAGCACCACCAGAAATCAAAGCACCAGCATGACCCATACGTTTGCCTGGAGGCGCAGTGACACCAGCGATGAAACCAACGACTGGCTTCTTCATGTTGTCACGTACCCAGTAAGAAGCATTCGCTTCATCAGGGCCGCCGATTTCACCGATCATGATCACAGCGTCTGTGTCTGGATCATCGTTGAACATCTGCATGATGTCGATGTGTTTCAAACCGTTGATTGGATCGCCACCGATACCAACCGCAGAAGATTGACCCAAGCCGAGCGCTGTCAATTGACCCACCGCTTCGTATGTCAATGTACCAGAGCGGGAAACCACGCCGATACGACCTTTACGGTGGATATGACCTGGCATAATGCCAATCTTGATTTCGTCTGGTGTGATCAAACCTGGGCAATTAGGGCCGAGCAACTTTGTTTTGCTACCAGCTTTTGCCATGCGGTCTTTCAACATCATCATGTCACGAACAGGAATACCTTCTGTGATACAGATCGCCAAATCAAGATCCGCTTCAACTGCTTCCCAGATTGCTGCCGCAGCACCTGCTGGTGGTACATAGATCACAGAAACGGTTGCGCCTGTCGCTGCTTTAGCTTCAGAAACATTCGCGAAAATTGGAATGCCTTCGAAATCTTCACCAGCTTTCTTAGGATTAACGCCAGCGACGAAACAGTTTTGACCGTTCGCGTAATCGCGGCACATACGTGTATGGAACTGGCCAGTTTTGCCAGTGATACCTTGGGTGATGACTTTAGTGTCTTTATTAATCAGGATGGACATAGTGATTCCTTGCGAAAATTAAGCGTGACCGGCAGCAGCGGCAACAACCTTCTGTGCCGCTTCTTCCATCGTGTCTGCAGCGATGATAGGTAAACCAGAGTCAGCCAGCATTTTCTTGCCGATTTCTTCATTTGTACCTTTCATGCGTACCACCAAAGGTACTTGCAAGGACACTGCTTTAGAGGCAGTAATCACGCCTTCTGCAATTACGTCACAACGCATGATGCCGCCGAAAATATTGACCAAGATTGCTTTCAAGCCTGGGTTTTTCAACATGATCTTAAATGCTTCTGTCACTTTTTCTGCAGTTGCGCCACCACCTACGTCGAGGAAGTTAGCTGGCTCACCACCGAACAACTTGATCGTGTCCATGGTCGCCATCGCCAAACCAGCACCGTTGACCAAGCAACCAATATTGCCGTCGAGTGAGATGTAAGCTAAGTCAAATTTAGACGCTTCGATTTCCGCTGGGTCTTCTTCATCAAGGTCGCGGTAAGCAACGATCTCTGGTTGACGGAACAAAGCGTTCGCGTCGAAGTTAAACTTAGCATCTAAAGCGATCACTTTGCCAGAACCGGTCAAAATCAATGGATTAATTTCGGCCAAAGAGCAATCCGTTTCCATGAAAGCTTTGTACAAACCTTGCAACTGTACGCGCGCATCAGCGATTGAGCCTTCTGGCACACCGATTTTACGTGAAATGTCATCCGCTTCAGCATCTTGCAAACCTGCTGTAGGATCGATCGCGATAGAGTGCAGCAACTCTGGATGAGATTCTGCAACTTCTTCAATATCCATACCGCCTTCGGAGGACGCCATCAATACCACGCGTTGGCTGATACGGTCAGTCACCATACTCACGTACAGTTCTTTCTTAATGTCCGCACCCTCTTCAATCAACAAACGACGCACTTTTTGACCTTCAGGACTAGTTTGGTGCGTGATCAGTTGCATACCCATGATAGCGTCAGCGTATTCGCGTACTTGCTCGATGGATTTAGCAACTTTAACGCCACCACCTTTACCACGGCCACCGGCGTGAATTTGTGCTTTGACTACCCATACTGGACCGCCTAAAGTTTCAGCAGCTTTGACTGCTTCTTCAACGGACATGCATGGGATACCGCGCGGTACGGTCACTCCGTATTTACGGAGGATTTCTTTACCCTGATACTCATGGATTTTCATACGACTTCCCTTCAGACACTGAGGTATTGGTTAAAAAGTAAAACAAAATAAAACAGGAACAAAACAAAAAAATACGATGCCAAGTTCGGGGAAAACTCATAGAGTAAAACCACAAACTCTCTTTGCTGACAAAAAAACTAAAGCCCAAGCAAAAAAACGCAACAGCCACAATTGGCGTTACGTTTTATAAGCATACGTTTGAAATATCGGTAAAAAATCTGTTTGCACCAGCTGAGTGCAAGTTAAAACACGACGCATAGAATCACACACAGGCACTACCAAGGCTCGCATTGAAGCTTGGATGGCAAGTTCACACTCAGAGAGCTGAGTAATAAAAGTAATGAGTATTGTTAAGGGCATCATGCCTACTGGCGGCAATTCGAATATAAAAAGCCACAATTGCGTGCGTTATCGTAGCTTCTACGGTAACAGCCGCTCTTGCGGCATTGCAAAAAACCTGTGGATTCTAGCACAGCTCACCGACTAATTCCATTTTTTGGTTAGACCAATTTATGCGATTCGAACCATAAATTGAATCTTCATGTCTGCCCTTAAATGCTTGCAATGTCCGTATGCAGGCTATTTTAAGAGGACAGGTTGCGCCAAATGAAAATAAATTGAACTACTTTAAAAGAACTTAGTTCTCAAAATCATCCATTGAAGGACGCGATGCGCGTATTGCAGCGTTAATCGCCCCACTAGAAAATCCACGCTGCGCCAAAAATTGCATTTGTTTCGTTTTCTCGCGATGATCGACTGGTGGTGTCAAAAATTTTCTGTGTAAAACCTCAATCGCTCGCTTTTCTTCAGATTCTCGCAGCCCAAGCTTCAATTCTTCTAAATCTTCCTTAGGTAAGTTGTGACTCTGCAACTCAGCCATAATTTTTCGATTACCAAACCTTGCCTGGCGCTTATTCACCAGTGCTTCGGAAAACCGTTGGTCAGATAAGAATTTTGAGTCCTCCAAAAAATTTAATAACGCATCCAAATCATCGCCTTCTTGTACATAATTGAACAGTTTTCGCGCTAATTCATGACGACTGTGTTCTCGCATGGAAAGATAGCGAAGCGCACGTCCCTTTAAACTTAGTTTTGGTTTAATCATAGATTCTACAAAATTCAACCCAGAATTTCCATTGGGATTTGAGACGATAGTGGATGCACTTTTCGAGGCAGTTTTTACGTGAATGAGGCGAAAATAGCTAGCTATTTGCAACGAAGAACGAAAAAAATGACCGAAAATTCTCCGCCACTGCTCAAATAGCGTCGAAGACGCGCCTAATGGAAAATCTGGGTTTAAGGTCCGTCTTTAGCCCATAAAAAAAGTCGACCACTTGTTTCCAAGAAGGTCGACTCAAGACTACCGTGATCTATTTAACTCGACGTTGGATCAATGCATGATCCAACAAAAAAATCATTCTGCAGCCAAGGCCGGCAAGAGAGGCACACCTAGCTGCGCACGCACTTTGTTTTCTATTTCATGTGCCAAAGCGGGCCGCTCAATCAGGAAGTTACGCGCATTATCCTTACCCTGACCAATTTTTTCACCGTTATAGCTATACCAAGAACCAGATTTCTCAACGATCTTGCAATCCGCGCCCAAGTCCAAAATTTCACCCTCACGTGAGGTACCTGCGCCATAGAGAATATCGAAATGCGCTTCTTTAAATGGTGGAGCAACTTTATTCTTCACGACTTTGACTTTAGTCTCATTACCAATGACTTCATCACCCGCTTTAATTGAACCCGTGCGGCGAATATCTAAGCGGACGGAAGCGTAAAACTTGAGTGCATTACCACCTGTCGTGGTTTCAGGACTACCAAACATCACACCAATTTTCATACGAATCTGATTAATGAAAATGACTGTGGTGTTGGTACGATTAATACTACCCGTCAATTTGCGAAGTGCTTGTGACATCAAACGAGCCTGCAGGCCAGGTAAAGAATCACCCATATCGCCTTCAATTTCAGCTTTTGGAGTCAAAGCAGCAACCGAATCAATAACAATCAGATCAACACTGCCAGAACGTACCAAGGCATCGGTGATTTCAAGTGCTTGCTCACCTGTATCCGGCTGAGAAATCAGCAGATCATTTAAATTAACACCCAATTTTTGCGCATATCCGACATCCAATGCATGCTCTGCATCGATAAACGCACAAGTACCGCCTAGTTTTTGCATTTCGGCAATTACTTGCAGCGTCATGGTTGTCTTACCTGAAGACTCGGGACCGTAAATCTCAATAACACGACCGCGCGGCAAACCACCGACGCCCAGTGCAATATCCAATCCTAAAGAACCCGTGGATACGACCTGCACTTCTTCTATCTTTGCGCCATCCGCCAAACGCATGATGGAGCCTTTGCCGAACTGCTTTTCAATTTGAGCAAGCGCAGCAGCCAATGCTTTACTTTTATCGGTGCCGTTATCAGATTTTCTATCGTCCATGATCTCTTCCAGTAGGAGCTAAATAATTGCCAGATGATACTAAAATGCCATTCAATGTGCTGAGCTATCAAAAAAGAATCGCTCAAATCACTGCATGTCGACACTGTATAAAAAATCAGTGGTTTATGCAAGCATCTTTTTAAATATTTTTTGATCGTTGCGTTTTCATTACTCAGAGCATACGCCAGAACTGTCGAAATTCTCTTAATTCAGAATTTTGTTCACTTAATTCTGAACTGAGAAATCAATAAATACCGTTAAAAATTATGACATTAAGTGAAAATTTATCGAATTACATTTAATCCATGCCACAAAATTCAGCAGAAATTAACAAGCGGTGGCATTAAAACTTGGAAGTTCAAACTATCTTCGATAGAGCAGAGAACTGAAAACAAGAAAGAAAGCATTTCAATTTTTAATTAATTACAATCAATGTTCTTTTTTGCCATAAGAAAAATTGTAATGCATTTGAGACGCGACCAAATTTCGAGTCTGGGATGGAAGCAAGTGCTCTAGCGCAGATGCGCTTTTCAATGGGAACTCCCACAGCTCGCTATTCTGTGCAAAGACCTCTGTTCATAAAAGCGGACTGAAATACGAATGATTCGCGTTTCCCTTCAAGTGCCATTTTGTCCGCAAATAAATTCTCATCCTTGATACTTGTGATCAGGCGAAAGTTATCTTGACGCCTCAAAACCACTGTGTAAAAATACAGTGCTTTTAAGAGGGAGTTACTATGATCAAAGGCAGTTGCTGTTGCGGTTCAATCAAATTTCAAATTACATCTCCCCCAAGCATGATGGGCATGTGCCACTGCTCTCGCTGTCGCAAGGCCGGGGCAAGTGCTTTGGCATTCGTCGATAAAAATTCATTCAATTTATTGGAAGGGAAAGAATTTATTCAACGCTATGAACCACAAGCGCCTTTTAAGTACGCGAGGACTTTTTGCAAAAACTGTGGAACCTCATTGGGTGAGATCGGTTCCGAAAGTGATTCGTTTCCAGTTTCAGTTAATTGCCTCGATGATGATTCAGAGGTAAAAATACAATTCCATGTTTATGTTGGCTCTAAGCCTGCATGGTATGACATTTGCGACAGTGCACCGCAATTTCAAGAGAGTCCTACCTAAGAATAGATGAAGCCAGTCATTTGACTGGCTTCAGTACGCTGACAAGCCTTGTTTGTTTGCGGTGTGAAAGAAATCGTAAATTACACTTTTGCTTATTGCATATAGTGCCCCTTGAAAATCATACTAAAAACTGACCCAAAAGTATTGATTCGGTTCCTTACCCTGAAAGAGTGAACCTTCTCCGTAAAACGCGATGAATGTCTCAGCGTTAAGCTGTTCTTGTGGCAACCAGCTTGGTGCGTGCTTAAGAACGAATTTAGGGTCCCAAGCCAAGAATTTCTCCCGAATTCCTTTGCAGTCACCCAATAATTTTGTCTTATCCAATTCGCCGCTTAAAGGGCATTGGTACTCAAAATTTAATGTGAGAAAACGAAATCCCGCAGCATGAAAAAGCGCGGATAACTCCGGTGATTGTGGCTCGCGTTGCGTTCGTTCTTTAAGATCTTTCTGCAGTTCTGGATCTCTATATTCGATGTACAAATATCGGCGAACTAAACTTAAATCGGTTTCGTCATCACAATCCAAAACCTGGGTCTTGTTATACGTCAGGTAGCCGTCATAGATCGTGTGCTCACCATGTAATCGCGTGCCCGGGTACTTCGCACCATCAATTTGGGGAGATGTGGTCTGCACGCCGTTTTGCCAAAGCTCTCGACTGCCACAGACTTCTGGCTTCCAAAAACACATGCGCAGCCCCAATAAAATGAGCGCAATAAAAAACAAGACGACGATGAGCTTTAGTAGTGCATATAGCTTTCTAAATAGGTTTCCCAATGCTTTTATTGAAGCACTATCAAAGAAAAATCGGCGTTTGACCGCAAGGAAAACACAGGCGACGCTCAGATAAAACAACGCCCCCTTTGAGCCTCCGGGCAAAAATCCGCCGTCAACTTCGGGCAGCAGAGACTGCATGACATTTGGATGAGTGTTGGCGGCCCAGTGTAGGATCACCGCAGGCCAGGCTGAGCCGCCAGCGCGCTGCACCAAAAAGACCATGAAAATTGACCACGTCAAAAGGTAAACGAAAAAATTGGATGCAGAATTGAACGAGGCAAAGTGCGACGCTCGGTATAAGGGAAAGTGCCAGATCCACCAAATGACACTGATCAATAGTGCGACCCAGAACGGAGCAATGCGACCTAATAATTTATGCTGAAGATAGCCACGCCATCCAAATTCCTCAGCGATGGGTCCGGTGATTAGAGCAGCACCTAGCGACAGCGCCAAGATAGCAGCAGGTGACCATGGCATAGCAAAAATAGGCACGCCCTTGACGAACAAATAAGTCAAACCAAGACATAAAGGAAGCACTAATCCGACCAGCACATAGGGTAAGGCAGGAACGAGGGAAAAGACCCGGACGGAAAAATCCTTCAATCCATTCTTACCGCCCTCGGCAAAGGCCGCGGCAAAACCAGCAAGGCTCGCGAACAAGGGAAACAGCCAAAGATGTAAATTCGCATCCTCGACGAAAAACCAACCTGCCCAAGGAATGCCGAAGGCAATTGCAAAAAAGGTGGCGATTCCTAGTTTCGATTTATAGTCCATGTGTTCTCTGTTTGTCATGTGTTTAGCTTGTGATTTCCATCTTAGGTTCAAGCTTTGTGTTATTTCGCTTGTCTTACGATAGCGATGGGTCTGCGGCTAGATAGATTCGATTGCGTCAGCCTTCGCCATTTTTCGTCTTGCAATCCAAAACAAACCACTACCGACAGCACTAAATGCCAACAACGTTAGCCAAGCTTGGAGTGAGGCAAAACTCATTAAGACTAAGCACAAGGTCAACGCGCTCAAAGGTATGAAGGCTGCTCTTATCGCAGCAAGACCAGTCGGCCATACTCCTGCACGCTTTTCTAAGATAGGCACACTCGCAATGCACAATGCATAGCCGACTAAGCGTACGAGGGTCGCCAGTGCAGCCAAATAAATAAACGTATTGCTCACTGCGAGCGTGAGGCTAGCGCATCCTACGAATAAAATCGAATACATCGGCGTCGCGAATCGCGGATGAAGTGTGCCAAACCATGATGGTAAACAATGGTCTCGCGCTAAGGCGTAAGACATACGCGGTGCCGCCAACATGATCGAAGATAGATTGCCAAAAATCGACACGATTGCGGCAAATGCGATCAAGCCAGCACCCCATTCGCCGAGTAGGATACTTGCCACATCAGCGATTGGTTGCTTACTTTCTCCTAAGTTTGGCAAAACCGAAATAGACAACCACTGAATCAAGAAATACATCAGTGCTGTGAACAAGACAGTCTTGACTAATGCACGTGGAATATCGCGCTTCGGCTGCTGAGCCTCTCCCGCATTGACGGAGCCACTTTCAAAGCCGACAAAAGCGTAGAACAAAACGAGTACGGTTTCTCCCAATACGGTCATATTTGGAATAAGCATGCCTTCAGAGTTCGACCATGTCAGATGAGGAATGCCCACCGTGATCAACAATAGCAAGGGCAATAATTTTAAAACCGTCAGCACCAAGATCGTTTGCAGTCCTTGGCGCACGCCGACGTAGTTGATGACGGTTAAACCAACGATGACCATACAGATCAGCATATTGCGCGCCCACAGTGTGTCTAGTTCTGGAAAAAACCAGACCAAATACGTTGCCATTAAATTGGCATTGGCTGCCATCGCAATCACGCGTCCTATACAAAGCAACCAGCCAGTTTGAAAACCTAAAAATGGCCCAAAACTTTGAAGAACATAAACACTAGGTCCTCCTGTTTTTTGAAACAAACTTCCCAAGCGTGCAAAACACAGCACGATCGTCATAAACAAAGCGCTACAAAGCAAAAATAGCCAAGGGCTTAGCCAACCCACTTTTGCAGCGGCAATTGCTGGCAAGACGAAGAGGCCGCCACCAATCACACCGTTCAAGGTAATCGCGGCAAACCCGACTTGGCCAATTTCACGTTTTAGCGTGGATTCTTGTTGTTCCATAACTTCCTTCTTTTGAATTGTATTGCCTCATGCGAATCGAAAGTTTTAGTATCCCCGTTGCATATTCACTGTCTGTGGTAATTCCCCCGTCGCACGATAACGCTGGATATTGTCGGCGACAATCAAGGACGCTGTGTTGCGGTCCGTGGGTGCGCTGCAATGGGGAAGTACGGTGACTTGAGGATGCTCCCATTGCCATGCGGATTCTGGTAAAGGTTCCAGCATAAATACATCTAAGACGGCATGCGATAAGTGGTTTTGATCGAGTGCTTGCAATAAATCCGTGTCATTGACGATGGCGCCACGCGCAAAATTGATAAGGGACGCACCCGGCGGTAATTGCGCTAACAATTGCGCATCCACTAAGCCTTGCGTCTTAGGCGTTAGAGGCAGGAGACACACCAGAATATCGGTTTTTGCTAGCATCGCAGGCAAGCTATCTTCACCGCTAAAGCATGTCATACTAGGAATCGTTTTTTCAGTGGCACTCCAAGCACACACAGTAAACCCTGCCTGCAACAAACTGTGCGCTGCGGCTTCGCCCAACGCGCCCAGTCCTAACAAGCCTACGGTTCGTTGTTGCGCTTTGACATACGGACGCGCCTGCCATTTTTTCTCGGTTTGCTGCTTGCTGTATGCGGGAATCTCACGGTGTAGATACAGCACCCAAGTTAAGACAGCTTCAGCCATCGTGCGCGCTAATTGAGGATCGACAAGTCGCACGACTTTGAGATCCGTGTGTGCCAAATCTGCTACCAGTCGCTCGACGCCAGCCCAGACGCTGTGTACCCATTCTAGTTGTGGGAGTTGCTGTAATTGGGTGGGATCGGGATTGGCGACAATCGCGACTTTACAAGAGGCTTTTTCTGCTTCGCTCAAGTCACTAAAAGCGACTATCTTTTCACTAGGCATGGCAGCTTGCAGTGCTTCCACCCAGGCTTGGGTATAGGCGTAATTTGGAGCGGCGAGGAATGGGATGGAATTCATGATCTTTTCTTTCAAGAATAAAGCTTAAATCTTTAAAACTGCGAATGACTAATTTGAGACTTTCAAACTACTCTGTCTCTTAAATAAACCCAAAGACATCGCAGTCGCCAAGAGTACGACCGCAATGCCGGTGACGATACCGACAGTAATAGGTTCATCCAATAATAACCACGCCCAAATTGAGGCTGCTGCGGGGACTAAAAAGGTTACTGTCACCGCTTTGCTCGCACCCTCGGTAGATATGAGATGGAAAAATAATGCATACGCAAAGCCGGTACAGACGACACCCAAAATCAACACCGCCAATACGGCTGAACTTGTGCCAAATTCAATGGCGTGTGGCAAGGCGGGCAGGGCAAATGGAAGTAACACAAGAGCGGCGGCGAATTGACTACCTGCAGCGGTCGCCACTGAGGGAATTTTTTTAGCGTGCATACGAGTATAAATCGCCGCGTAACCATAATTCATCGCCCCTGCCATCCCAGCCAACACACCGCCGATCACCAAAGGTGTGACAGCAATTGGGCCTATGCCGACTAAAATTGCCACACCACCCAAACCTAATAAGAAGGCGGAAATACGCAACATACTCAAGCGTTCTCCCATTAACAGAAAACCAAACACTGCGGTAAAAATCGCTGTTAAAGAATTCATCGTCGCCATGTAAGCAGATGGAATATGCAGCGCCGACCACGCAAATAAACTAAATGGAATCGCCGTATTGGTGAGACCAATAATCAAATAGGTCTTAGCATTTTTACGCCATTCAAATCGAATACCCATGTGACGTGCAAATGCATATAAAGACAAGGCACCCAAAAAAGCGCGCCCAAACGTGGTGAGCATAGGACCAAAAATCGGAGAAGCGATACGCAGAAGCATGAAGCTAGTGCCCCAAATCAGGCAGAGCAACAGTAGGCGTATTAAATTGGCGGTGGACATAGAGATTTTCTTGAGTGAGAAGCTGGGAATGGGATGAAACTCATCTTTTTATTTTTCATAAACACAGGACAAGTCCTTAAATCCCTTGAGCTCCAAGGCATTGCCAGAAGGATCGCTAACAAAAGCGGTAGCTTGTTGCCCTGCTTGGTCAACGAAGCGTAGGCTAGGAGCGATAGTGAAGGCTACCGCTTTCTGTTTGAGCCTCTCAATGAGACTTTCCCATTCAGGCATTTCTAGAATGGCGCCAAAATGCGGCATAGGCACATCGTGTTCACCGACTTGCGAGGTGTTGGTTCGCTCAGCGGTTGGGCCAAGATGCAAGGATAGTTGATGGCCGAAAAAATTAAAATCGATCCAAGTCTCGGTACTTCGGCCTTCTTCGCATCCAAGGATATCGCCATAAAATTGGCGGGCTTGATGTAGGTCGTGAACATAAAAAGCGAGGTGAAAAAGTGATGGCATTTGAACTCCTTTAAATAGTTATCTTTGATGGTAATGAATGCCAAGCTGATCACTTGACTTAAGAAGCTGATCCAGTAACGAGATCGGCAAAGGGCCATACCTGAGCATCTGGTGATGAAACTGACGTATATCAAAACGATGGCCTAAACGCTTTTCCTCAGCCTCACGTAATTGACGAAACTTCACCGCGCCTAATTTGTAGGTGATCGCTTGCGCTGGCCAGTTACGCACACGTTTGATTTCACGATCCGCTAGCGCAGGTAACATCGGCAATTGGTTTTGCCAAAATTCTTTAGCTTGCTGTTCGCTCCAGTCGTGGTAATTAATACCAACATCTAAAATTACGCGTATGGAGCGGACCAGATCCCATTCGACAGCACCGAGTTCATCGGCATCTTGCTGAAACAGACCTAACTCACGTCCAAACTCTTCCACATAGGCGCCCCAACCTTCGGCATAAGCTGAGTAGAATCCGTGTGGAAGCTGATTCTCGCAGGCCGCTTGCTCGATACCGTAACGACTTTGATAGTGATGACCCGGCATACTTTCATGCAGTAATAGCCAATCGACATTACGGCGTTCGTAATGGGATTTCGCTTTGTTGAAATAAAAGGTTTTTTCATCGGGTTCGTAATAGCCATCGATGGGTAAGGCTGCCCCTAGGGTTGAAGCTTTGATTTGTGGTGGCTGGATGGCATTCGGCAAAAATAATTTGAGTAAATTTTGAATGACGATGGCTTGCCTTTTTTCATAGTCAGCTTGCGGTGTGGAGTCGCCTTCGTATTGAAAGGCAGGGCTATCGAGATAGACCGAGAACGCCGCATCGCGTCCCGCATAGCCCATGCGGGTTTGTAATTGGCGATAGCGTTGCTGTGCGCGTTTTAATTCTGCATGCCCCATCTGCATCAGATCTTCCGGCTTGCTTTCTGTGGTTAACCACGCTTTGCTGAGCAAGGTGTACCACGCTTTTCCCATGCTGCTTTTTGCCAATCCTTGATCGGAAAGTACTGCGTTTCTCCCAAGCGCTTGATACTGCTCGATCAGACGCAATTTGTCTTGATGTAATTGGATTTCAAAATCAATTTGCTTTAACTGCAGTGTTTGGCAAGTGGAGACGTGGCTGATGCCGTTTGCTTGCTCATGTGTTTGCTCAAGTAGCGTTTTCTGTTTTGCTAGATGATTGAAAAAAGCTCTTTGCTGTGACAGATTTTTACTCTGTAAAAAACTCTGTATTTGCTTTTGATACGATAAATCCATCTCACCACCTAGGCCTAGGTCGGTATAAGCTTTGCTGTAATTGGCGATGAATTGTTCTACGCTGATGCTTTCCGTTTTGGTGGTACTGGCTTGCGCCATGTCGGTCATATTGACCAAGGTAAATGATGCGAGAAAAATCCAAAATTTATTCATATTGTGTGGCAATGCTTTTGAAGTTAATTTTGCTGCTGGAATGTATTCAACTTAGATTATTTTTTCTCAGTCGCTTCTAAAAATCTGGAATCTAACGACAAAGGCACAGAAATCATAGAGAGATTCACGAAGAATTTTTTTCTCAGCGATCTCTGCACCGCTGCGGCAAAAAACTACCACGTCATTTGCGTACCGTCATAGCTCAAAAACTGCCCATTCTGCTCGCAGCGACTTTCCGCGATGACGTGACGCATACCAGCTACGCTGACATCGACACTAATTTCGGCATCAATACCTCCCATATCGGTCTGCACCCAACCTGGATTGAATGCCATACATATCGCTTTTTGCGTGCTAAGCGAGACATCTTTCAATACTGAATTCAAGGCCGCTTTGCTGGCCCGATACAGCCATGCCGCATTGTTCTTACGCAAACTGATCGAGCTCATGCATGAGGACAGCACGACCAACTTACCACTTGCATTTTCAACCATGGGCAATACCAAAGGCAGTAGGCGCATCACGGCTAAGACATTGGTATGCATGACCAGATCAAATTCGTCTTGATCAGGCGATTGCAAACCATTCGTGTTACGACCAAATACACCCGCATTTAAAATGGCGACATCAATCTTTTCATCGGCAACACGCCAGGCTAGACCTGCGTAATCGTTGATATTATTCACGTCTAGGGGTAGCGCTTCGCAGTCATGTGCGGCCAATTGCGCGAGATCATCGGACTTGCGGGCAGTGGTGATCACACGCCAACCTGCTGCTTTGTATTGCCGCGCAAATTCATAACCAATCCCGCGTGAGGCACCGATAATTAAGACTGTTGGCATTGCTTGCACTCCTTTTTTGTGGGGGACTACAATCCCCCCGCTTCTATTAGTACTGATGACAAATGGAACTGAAACTTGGGAGGTACTAAAACCAGTGCCTGTTGACCTCGTCATATGGTTAAGCCCAAATAGCTGGTTCCGTCTTTTAACTATAAGCAAACACCACATGCTCTCGCCTTTCCTTAAAAAAAATGAAAACCTTTGAGTTTCTCCGCGCATTTCCGCGCCTTAGCACCTCGGCACTTCAGCATTGAAGGGTTTGAACTTTTTAGATGTCCTTCAGTAATAGATAGCATAACTTTTTCTTTCCGATAGAGATAGCATATAATTCTTACTCTCTTCGAAAGAAATATTTATGGATAGTCGCTATTTACAAAGTCTCATCGTCGTCATCGATCGTGGCTCCATCGCGGAAGCGGCGCGCGTTGAAGGGCTGACGGCGGCAGCGATTAGTCAAAGGATCAATGCACTTGAGCGGGAGTTTGGATTTGCACTCTTATCGCGCATAGGTCATTCGGCAAAACCGACTCAAGCTTGTTTAAACGTCTTGCCGAGGGCGAGACATATCGTTAAAGAGTTTTCAATGCTAGCAGGCGATAACGATGCTACTGGCTTAAGTGGAACACTAAAAATTGGTGCAATATCAACAGTACTAACAGGTCTTCTTCCCAGCGCGATGCGAACACTGGCTAAGGATACTCCGAGTATCAAACTGGAAATCATTCCAGGCGCATCGCAACTATTGTACGAGGCTGTGTTGAGCGACGATTTGGATTCAGCAATCATTGCCGCGCCACCTTTCGCCCTACCAAAGCTCATCAAAGCCAGTTCACTGCGGAAGGAAGCCTTAGTATTTTTGTCGAAAAATAGGCCAGATGCGGGTGTAGCCGAAATGCTACGCGATCGGCCTTACCTACGATATTTGCCCGAAACTTGGGGCGGTCGCCACGCTGCAGCCTACCTCCATGATCATGGTCTTGCCAACACGCCCATGTGTGATTTGGATGCGCTAGAAACAATCGCCATGCTAGTTCTTGATGATGTTGGCGTGAGCTTAGTGCCACACTGGCCGACACTAGAAAGATTAACCAAGTCTTGCTACCTCACACCAATTGGAGACGAACGATATTACCGCGAAGTCATTTTGATCAGCAAGATGCAGACAACTCGACCTAACATGATTACTGCACTGACTCACGCATTGATGACGTCCTCAGCAAGGTATTCGTGTGCTTAAAGAAAAGGAAATTCAAGGGTTTTGTCTGGTTAAGATTAATAGGTCACTGTGTATCATAAACCTATTAAATTTAACCTGACAAAATCGTCTATAGCATCCACTAGAAAAAGATGCTTCGAATGTTGCTCCGATCAAAAGCGAAGGATCCAATCCTTACGGAAAATAGTCAAAAAATATGCAAGAACCCTGCCTTACCGAGGAATTCAAAATTAAGTAAACAAAACATAAGGAATTCAGAGTTAGTTGATTTTTTATTCAGATTTTACTTGGGCGCTTTCACGTAAGTATTTGATTCGACTAGAATCGGAGTTCAGAATTAAAAGAAGATCGGCATCTGCTTCAGCACACAAAATTACAGTCATTAGCCCATAAAATGTTAAAATTTTTGTTATTTTTACTTCAGTTATTTTATGCAATCACAACACGGATTTGCAACGGAAGAACGCTCTTTCACTAAAGGTGAGCGGATAGATGCACAGGGACTTCAGTTTCTAAAAAACTGGTATCCCGTCAGTATCTGTGAGAAAACTTCAGACGTTTTTTGGCGCGATTTGGGGGAGCAACGATTTCATGCTTCATTTTTTCAAAATACATTGAATGAACAAACCCAGGCTCAACGTCGCGTTTGTAAAACACCCATCTCCGCACTTGGGCAATTTCATGATTTTATCGAGCCGACTGCATTTGTATTTCATGTCTCGCGCTGCGGGTCTACTTTACTGACACAAATTCTTAGTACTTTGCATCAATGTATTGTGCTGTCCGAACCGCCTGTGATTGATTCATTTTTTCGTCAATATAACGAACTTACCGAGAAAAACATCCATCTCTTTCGGCAATTAATAAGCGCTTTAGGGCAGCGGCGCTTTACTTCCGAGAGACATTTGATCATCAAATTGGATAGCTGGCACCTCGGACGCTTTGATTTTATCCGCCAAGCTTTCCCGCAGACGCCTCTACTTTTTTTATATCGAAATCCACAGCAAGTACTCGCCTCACATCAGCGCCAACGCGGACCGCAAATGATTCCCAACTTTGTTGACATGGGAAACTTAAATGTGGATCAGAAAGATTTATCGCCAGGTGACTTAGATGCTTATTGTTTGCGAGTACTAGACCAGTTCTACACCGCAGCGATTAAGCATAACGAGATTGGCAAGCTCCAACTCATCAACTATCAAGAGCTACCAAAAGCTATTTGGGAACGACTTGTGTCGCAACTAAAGATTGAGTTCAGCGCGAGCGAATTAGAACAAATGAAAGCTCGCTCAGAGCGGCACTCAAAACATCCGCATCAGTCTTTTCAAGGTGAAGCGAAATCAGAAGCAAAACACGTTTTTTTCAATAAAACCCATGAGCTCTACCTACAATTGGAAAATCTTCGGCAATTACAAAACAAAACCGCGCTATATTAATCATCTTAACCAATTCCCCTAATAAAGCGCCTTCGCATTCTGGTTTAATCAGGAGAAGTCATTCCCGCCCCCAGCTCTACGAGCGGATTAATTTAGTCCGCCAAACCGATTCTCGTCGCACCCAGATCAGAATGTTGCATAATGGCTAGGTAATGTTTTCGCTTAACGTAATTATTCCAATAATTGTTCAAATAATTGAACACCTAGGCCAATACAGTAAGCATATTAATGTGGTAAATACATAGGATGCAATATGGACATCATCTCTAGAAATAATGTCAAAATCAGCGGAACAGGTTCCCAAACGATTGTTTTTGCGCATGGCTATGGTTGCGATCAAGTGATGTGGCGCAAGCTTATTCCATCCTTTGAGAAAGACTACAAGGTTGTCGTATTTGACTATGTCGGCGCAGGCAAGTCTGACCTTGACGCTTATGATATCGAGCGTTACTCAAGTTTAGCAGGCTATGCTAGCGATGTGGTTGATGTCTGCGAAGCGCTTGATCTACACGATGCGATACTCGTTGGCCATTCTGTCAGTAGCATGATTTGCTTGTTGGCAGCCAATAGAATTCCTGAGCGGATATCTAAGTTAATTATGATTTGTCCTTCGCCGCGCTATTTGAACGAAACGCCAGATTACGTCGGTGGCTTTGAGCGAGCAGACATAGAAGGCTTACTTGATATGATTTCCCGCAACCAACCAGGCTGGGCGAGTTATCTCGCTGGTGTTGTGGCAAAAAATCCTGATCAACCAGAATTGGCGCAAGAACTGGAGGAAAGCTTTTGTGCCATGGATCCTCCAATTGCGAAGCGTTTCGCCGAAGCCACTTTCTTGGCTGATAATCGATCTGATTTGGTCGATTTTGTTAAACCATGCTTGCTGCTTCAATGCCAGGAAGACTCAGTCGCCCCGCAAGCTGTCGGCGACTACTTGCATCAACATTTGCAAAATAGCACCTTGCAACAAATGAAAGCAACCGGGCACTGCCCTCACATGAGTCATCCAGACGAAACGATTGAGCTAATAAAAAATTATCTCTCAAGCGAGTCGTAGAACTACACAAGCGATGAATATTTCGAATTTCAATGTTCAGGAAGCACCTTGCGGTTTGTTTGTCTTTGACAGCGACCTGAAGCTCGTTGCCGCCAATCAAACTTTGGCGACAATGCTGGCGTTTACATTGGACGAGCTCAATGGAAAAAGCTTGGATGATTTGCTGACATCTGCCAATCGATTAATGTTCCATATGCAAGTAATGACGATGTTGCATATTCATGGACACATCGAAGAGATCGCAATTTTTCTCGCTGGCGCCAATGGCAAAACAATTCCTGTCATTTTAAATGCTGTGCGACGAGAAATTGATGGGAACGCAGTTACTGAATGTGTCGTTATTCGTATGAATGAACGCCTGCGTCTCGAAGATGAATTGTTTAGAGTGAAGAAAGCAACTGAACAATTGCCAGGCGCAATTTATCAATTTCTTCTATGTTCCGATGGTAGCTCACGCTTTCCCTACGCAAGTGAAGGTGTGCGCAACGTCTATGAGCTAAGCCCTCTACAACTACAAAAAGATGCGGCATTGGCATTCAAACGCATTCACCCAGATGATCTTGAGGCGATGAATCAGGCAATTGCAGCTTCGGCGAAAAATCTCACTGTTTGGCATCAACAATATCGCGTGGTCTTGCCAAAAAGCGGTACACGCTGGCTCGAAGGCAACGCAACACCAGAATCGCGTGTCGATGGGAGCATACTTTGGCACGGCTATATCAAAGATATTACAGAACGAAAAGCATTAGAGCTTGCACTATCGAATGAACTTGAGCGTACACGAGTCACTTTAAGTTCTATCGGCGATGCAGTCATAACCACTAATGAACATGAAGAAGTCGAATATCTTAATCCAATTGCGGAGCAGTTAACTGGCTGGTCTTTAGCCGACGCGGTCGGCATGCCGATCACCAAGGTCTTCAACATCATTAATCAGCATACAAGGTTAATCGCGAAGAACCCCATCGCACACTGTTTGAATGAGCGTGCAATCGTTGGTTTGGCGCGCGACACCGTGTTGATCAGTAAAGATGGCAAAGAATATGCAGTTGAAGATTCTGCAGCACCGATTTTTACGATGGGTGATGTAATTACTGGCGTCGTGATGGTTTTTCGCGATGTGACGGGTCAAAGGATCCTTAGGCAAGAAGTTGAACGTCGGGCAAGTCATGATCATTTAACTGGACTCGTCAATCGCGCGGAGTTTGATCGTGTGCTGCTTGAAATGTTCGAATCCTCCATTTCTACCGGCGTTTCGCATGCTTTATGCTGTATCGACCTGGATCGATTTAAGATTGTCAACGACAGCTGCGGCCACTCAGCAGGTGATGCATTATTGAAAGAGGTTTCGGCATTGTTTCTTAAATCGGTGCGAGCCAAAGATTTAGTGGCACGTTTAGGCGGAGACGAATTTGCGCTTTTGCTTGAGGGCTGTGATTTGAACGCAGCACAACGTATCACTCAACAAATTTGTGAAAAAGTGGCGCAAATTCGCTTCAAACACGGAGATAAATTTTTTCGTGTTGGCGCCAGCATCGGAGTCGTGCCTCTAGATGCCAGATGGGAGAATGCGCAGGCAGCACAACAAGCCGCCGACCGCGCATGCTTTGCAGCGAAAGATGAGGGTCGCGGTCGTGTACATATGTATGCAGATTTAGACCAGCCAGTAATGGTGCAACGTGATCAGATGCAATGGGCAACACGTTTGCAACAAGCGATTGATGAAGATCGTTTTGAACTTTTTGCACAGCCGATCATGGCACTTGGCGATCATGTTGAACAGGGATTGCATTTCGAAGTTTTATTACGCTTACGTGAGACGAATGGTGCCTTAGTGCCACCTGGCGTTTTCATTCCCTCTGCTGAACGCTTTGGATTGGCGCCGCAGGTTGACCGTTGGGTTGTTGACCATGTTTTTAAGTGGATGAAAACAAATGCGGATAAGCTGGACAAGATACATACCATCGCTATAAATTTGTCTGCCAAGTCGGTTGACGATAGAGATTTTCATCAATTTTTAATAGAGACACTTGATCGCGATCACATACCCGTACACAAAATTTCATTTGAAATTACGGAGACTGCTGCTATTGGACATTTGGACATTGCAACTGAATTTATCGCCATGTTACATCAACGCGGTGCGCGGATTTCTCTCGATGATTTTGGTAGCGGTATGTCGTCAATGTCCTACCTAAAACATCTTTCGGTCGACTATCTCAAGATAGATGGGCAGTTTGTGAAAGATATGGTAAATGACGTGGTGGATTGCGCGATGGTGCGCAGTATCAATGAAATTGCGCATTTGACCGGAAAAATAACCATCGCTGAGTTTGTCGAAAATGGGGATATTTTAAAACTATTGGAAGACCTAGGCGTAGACTTTGCACAGGGTTATCACATCGGAAAACCAAAGCCAATTGATGAAATTTTTACTTGGAATAAAATAACAAAGGAAAGCATCCCTGAAATTTTATCTTCTGTAAGCTGAGAATTTTTTTCGACTCAACTGCGTCAGTTGAACAAGTTCATCACATCCATTTCAATCAGGCAGTTTCTTCTCCCACCGACGAATGTTCAAACGGAGTTGAGATTTGAAATGACTGTTTCGAAGAAATATAAAATTCGCCCTTCGTGTTGATCCTCAATTTGCGATCATTCACCGAGAATAGGATCTTTGTAGCATCTGCTTTCAGGTCAAACCGAACTTCAGTTTGCACAGGCTTGGCCACGTTCTCGGTTCTCTCTTCTCTGCTGGAAATCGATATTGGTCTTCACTGCGTTCAGCACCAACTACATCCGTCGTCGGTTGGCTAAGCCAAGCGTCAATTTGAGTCGGCAATATTCTAGCGGCTTATATCGTCGCGGCATTCTCTTAAAAAAGAAACTCTTTGTGGATTAATGCCGGTATAGAGTCAGGTTCGACTGGACGCGAAACGAAAAAGCCTTGAACTTCGTCGCAGTGTAATTCGCGGAGAATATCAAGCTGTTCCTGTGTTTCAACACCTTCCGCTACGACGGTCATATTCAGCGCATGAGCCATGGAGACAATCGCTTTAAAGAAAATGCCGCCTTCTTTGGAATTGGTCAGTTCGTTGGTGAAAACGCGATCAATCTTTAATACATCCATATCTAAACGCTGCAGTTGGGACAATGACGAATAGCCAGTGCCGAAATCATCAACGAGCAACTGAATACCGAGAGAACGAATTTCAGCTAGTTCTGCCATGATAGTACCGTCTTCGCCCATCATGGCTGATTCTGTTATTTCTACTTCTATCAGATTCGGAGGGACATCGTATTTCTCTAAATAGTGAATTAGTTTCTTTTGCAATCCCCCCGCGTGGAACTGTTTTGCAGACACATTAATAGATACTGGAATCGGTCGCAGTCCTGTGGATCTCCACTCACTAATTTGTCGACATGCCTTTTCCATCACCATTTCTCCGAGTTTTAAAATGAGTCCGGTGTCCTCGGCAATAGGAATAAATTCAGAAGGTGGTATCACGCCTTTGTTCGGGTGTATCCAACGAAGTAAGGCCTCCATACTTGTGAATCGACCTGAATTGGTATGAACCCTAGGTTGGTAATGTAAAACAAATTGATCGAGTTCAAGCGCTTGAACCAGAGATTGTTCCAATTCAAATCGACTCTTTATCTTGGCATACAGTTCTGGCTTGTAGAAATTAAAATGTCCTTTCCCGGATGCTTTGACCGAGTACATAGCGATATCTGCATTTTTTAACAAAGTCTCGGTATCGATGCCATCGTCTGGATATAAACTAATGCCGATAGAAGCACCGATAAGATGTTTCTGTCCACCTAACCATAAAGGCTGGCGAAACGCTTCAGTGATTCTCTCGGCGACCTTGGCAGGTTTATTCTCGCCCACAACTGGTTCTAACAGCACCACAAATTCGTCACCACCTAATCTCACAACATTATCAGTTGGCCGCAAAACCGATTGCAGTTTCGATGCCACCGATTTGAGAAGCTGATCTCCGGCAGCATGTCCCTGTGTGTCATTGACGTTTTTGAAGCCATCCAAATCGATAAACAGCAGCGCCAGCCGACATTGCTCGAGCTTGGCACGTTCAATCGCATTTGGTAGGTAGGTCAAGAACCAGTTTCGATTGTTTAAGCCTGTCAGACTATCTTGATTTACCAGTGCCGATAATTGTTCTTCCGCTTCCTTCTTTGCGCTGATATCCTTGATGGTCACTGCTAAGCCTAAACCTGACCGGGCAAGCCGCCGACGCGCCCACACCATATTGAGTGGGCTGCTTTCTGGGAGCTTAGATTCATCTTCGTAAAATCCGGTTTCCATCGCTTTTGAATAGATTTCCATTAGCGAGCTAAAGTAGCTTTCACCTTGCAGTTTCGATATTTTCATACCGATAAGTTCTTCGCGGCCTAAGCCAAAAAAGTTGGCTCCTCGAACATTGCAATCTGCAATTTGATAGTCGACGAAGTTTCCTTTTCTATCCTTTATCCCGTTCAAAATATAGAATCCTTCATCGGTTCCTTCGGTTGCAAGCCGATAGGTATCGCTCACTACGCGCGCCTCATGGTTTCTCCAAGCAAGGCGGGTTGCCATAATCGTTGCAATGATTCCAAACAAAAGTGTGAAAATTGTTGCTTCAATTGCAGAGCTTCGATAGCGATCAAAAATAGTGGAACGTGAGCCCATCTGTTCGGTCACCGAAAGACCGACGACCGCAAGGAAAGGATACGATTCTAATTTTTGCCAACCTAAGAAACGGGATTCATCATCAATGAAAATTTTCCCGTCTTCAAATAGTTTTATTCCTTCCAATGAGTCGAGTTCCAGCTCTCGTGTCACAGCTTGTCTCAGGCCGAACGCGACTTTATCGCCGATACGAGAAGCACCTATTTTTCCATTGTCTCCAATAATCGCAAGGAAACCGTTTGACCCCAAACTCTGAAAATCGTAAAACGAGGAGAAGTAACCAGGTGAGATTGAAAGCACCACCATGCCAGCAAATGAATCGTCCATGTTGTCGAGTCGACGAGTGAAATGAATCACAGGATTGCCAGAAGTATTGACGATGGGCGGAAGACTTATTTGCAGCTCACTGGAAATATTATTCTTGTGAAAATTAAACTGCGCTTGTAGCGTCGAGTCTCGCCAATTTTCGATCTGGACTGTAGAAGTTATCGGCTTACCGCTAGAATTAATAATAGCAAGAACAGCAAATTGCGAGGCAGTGAACATTCCCTGTGCTCTGAGCTTTTCCAAGCTAAACTTCTTGTTTGAATTCTCCCAATCGTATTTGACATGCATACTGATTTGATCAATTTGTTCAATAGATCGATTAAGAAACTGGGCATACGACCTTGAGAGCGCGGCCGCATCTTTTAAGGCATCGACGTGAACCTGATTTTTTTCCTGTAACAACTGAGCACTTGTGTACATCCATATAGAAATTATGATCACTACACAGATAGCCGGCCATACTAAGATTGCGAGATAGCTCTTTTTCAAGAGCAAAAGCCCGGTTCCCCATTTTAAAAATAATGATGTCAATTTATTTTGCATCAGAATCTGATCTATTTCTCATTTAATGGGACTACTCACGACGTGGGACTACTAACGGCGCAGTTTATTTCAGCATGCACCACACTAAACTAGCCTTGCGAAAAAGACATAATAAAAAGAAGACAAGGTCCATATCTACGTCTTACCAGAACAAATACCTATATAAAATCGAAATAGGAAGCGTCTCAGAAAAAATCAATTGGATGGGTCTATTTCGAGTTTTGGCCAGTGTACACCCATGCACTGATTAGGAAATGATGGCGCACTACTTCAATGATTTAACCCATGTCGAATAATGAATTAAATCGAGTTTATTTTCATTTCGACCTCGACCCCGAATACGAATACGAATACGAATACGAATACGAATACGAATACGAATACGAAGCGAATCACCAGATAGATTTTGCTGTACCACATTGAGAGAGGTTTCTCGAGCAAATTTGATTCAAACTTGCTCCACACTTAACTTTGCTTGGCTAACTTCTCGTAAAACGCACCGCAAAAACTTGTGTTCGCTACCAAGGGCTTGCGCATGAAGCTGATGAATCTCGCCTCTATTGTTTGACTGAAAAATAAATCCGCACTTGGTATAAGTGTTGGCTATATCCTCACTCCAAACCAATTGGATCTGGGCAGGCGGGAGAGATAATTCATCCCCGCCAATTTGGTTGATGACGAACATTTCAAATTGTTGACCCACATGCAAGGTGTTTTTTTGTAAGAGTATTTGAAGACCACCTTCACTTGCATCTACAAGCACACCCAGCAGCCCAGCGGTATCTTCGTGCGGCTGAAAAACCCAAACTGGCAAGAAGTCTCGCTCAATCTGCACCAGAAAGAATGATGATCTTTCGAATTTTCGGTTTTCTACATCATGGGCCATATTCATTCTTCAACCATTTTCATTATGTTTACATTGCGTGCGTGCGATTGATGCAATGCCGAGGGGTTAGGTTAACAAATCAATGTGACCGGAAGGTTACTTTTGTTTTGAGTATTTACTCGAATAATCTGAAAAAACAGAAAATAACGCACCCTATTCTAGCGAAAACGGGCGCAGTCCTGTTTGGCGAGCTATAGTCGTGCAGGTTCAATGTGGTCGTTGAATTTGACGGAGATTGCTCATTAATCCCTTGCGCTTTATTTCTATAATTTTTTCGATATCTTTATTTTTCTTCATTCTCGCTAACTCTAGACCTAATTCTTCTGCTAAATGTGCGCTGCTTTTATTTAGATAGACGAACAGCTCTTTGGTGCCCACCACTGTTGATCTAACATCGTTAGCTAACTTCAAACGTTCCAACATTGTGTCGCCGTCAAGATCGGTCGTGATGACGGCATCAAAGCGATCAGTGCAGAGCATGGTGAAAAGATTTTTTGAGTCAGATACAGTTTGTGCTCTCGGTAATCCTTGAACTATGTCAAGGCTGTGTTGGACACCATGTACGTGACCCATACGCAAATTTTCTAGGTCTTTTATTGACTCGATTTTGACATGGCTATTTTTCTTAACATAGACTACGCTGATTAGCTGGTAATAGGAGGGGATGACTCGTATTAGATCAGGATGACTCTGTCTATAGCTATGAAAGCGTGCAATTTCACCTGATAAATGTAAAGATTTATTATGCTTAGTAGCGCGTGCGGGAGGCAGTGCCTGCACTTGAACATCTAGTTTAATGTTCTTCAATGCTGTCAAAAAAAATGCTTCTGCTACGTCTTGTTCCAGCAGTTTTTCATTTCGGCCAAACTGTAAAAGTTGCGCCTGAGCCTATCTGACTAAATGTGGCGAGAGCACTAGTAGAATGAACAAAAATCAATTGTCTGAGGATAAGGTTTGTTAGCTGGAACCGTTTTGTGTATTGAACAAAAATCGTTGTACTAGCCATGAAGATAGTGAGAATATTCCCAATAATCGTGTCCACCGTTAGTTGCTCGTGTAGTGCTCACCGAACTCGGAATTTGCCCCAATTCGGCACCAAAGGCTTTTCAGTCATGGGCTTAGATTTTACGAGCCTGTAAATAAATTTGGGAAATTTACCACCCAATTTTTATGAGTAACAAATGGCAGAAAAAATTATCTTGGTGTCCGAAATAATTTGACCACTACACTCGTTTGAACCGACCAGTGTTAGGTTCCCAGGACTACTTGCTCTCCGGTGCAGAGAACGGCAAGTCGACAATGAATTGTGCTCCCTGCCCACAAATGCTTTCCACGCGAATCTTGCCTCCCAACACTTGAGTCACGATGTTGTGAACAATGTTCAGACCCAGACCACTGCCACCTTGCCCCAGTCGCGTGGTAAAAAAGGGATCAAATACACGGCTCAGATGTTCCGGCGCAATACCGACGCCGTCATCCTGCACAATAAACTGCAGCCATCCTTCCCGGAGGGTTTGTGCATGCAAGGTGATGTTTCCTTGTAAGCTGTCTTGAAGGCCATGAATCAGGGCGTTGTTCACCAGGTTGGTAAGCACCTGGCCGAATGGACCAGGGTAGCTTTGCATGCGGATATCTGCGGGTATATCGGTTCTGACCGTGTGCGGGGTTCTACGTACAGTGGGGGCCAAGGTCAACAGAACCTCATCTACCATCTGCCGCAAGAAGAAATCTCGTCGGTTTTCACTGACCTGATCTACGGCCACTTGCTTGAAGCTCGATACCAGCTCAACAGCGCGGCCAAGGCTACCCACTAGCAAGTCGGTGCCGTCCTGAACTTCGGCCACAAATTCGCCGAGTGCAGAGCGCGTCATGCCTTTGGTCAGAGCCACTGAAAATCCCTTGGCTAGATCTTGCAAGGTACTGGCGACCATGAGGCTATTGCCAATGGGTGTGTTCAGTTCGTGGGACACTCCCGCCACCATTGCGCCTAATCCGGCCAGTCTTTCACTGCGTGTCAATTCGGACTGCGTTTTCTCAAGACGCTCAAGCGCAGCAGTAAGCTCAGCAGTTCGCTGTGCGACCCGCTCCTCCAATTCAGCATTGTGCAATTGCTGTTGGTCACGCAGTGCAGTTTCCGTAGCCCTGCGTTCAGCAATGTCCTGAAAGGTGCCATAGATCCTGACTATTTTGCCGTCGCGCATTTCGCCGAAGCCTTGTGTCCGAACCCATTTACGTCGGCCATTAGCGACAACCAGTGGCAATTCGAGATCGTAAGGCGTCCCGCTGTCGATCGCGGCTTGTACAGCGGCGGAAATTACCGAGCGCACTTCGGGGGCGAACAGATTAATTCCTTCTTCGAGCGGCGGCTCCACCGGTGGCTCAATCTCGGCGATGCGAAATGTCTCCTGCGTCCATGTGAGCTTCATGGTTTCGAGGTCGACTTCCCAACCTCCTACCTTGGCCATGGTGCCCGTTTGCTCCAGCATTTTTGTCGCTCTCTGGAGATCAGCATGTGAGCTTTCCAGCGCCAAGCGCATGCCAACCTGTTCGCCTTGGCTAACTTCTAACTGACGATTGAGCTCACGTAACTCGATCGTGCGCTCGAAAACGCGATCTTCAAGAGATTTTTCAGAAACTTTTAATGCTTCAACCATGGCAGACAATTTCGCCTGTGCATTGGTTGCTACCTTTGCCATTTCTCTGTAACGCGCAAAAACATTCAATCCAAGTATCGAAAGCCCCAATGAAATTGTTCCTGCAGCAATAGCAACAGTCAATGCGCCAGTTGCCTCGGGTGCAATGGGAGACGCTGTCTCTGCATTGCCAATGAACAGCGCCGCACGCATTGCAGCGTAGTGCATACCGGAAATTGCGCACCCCATAACGGTGCCACTAAGGCCTAGCCTTTGCCATTTTGCGAGACCTCGCAATGGTTTGGCGTAGCGCACCCACAAAGCGAGGATTGCAAGTACAACGGCCACTAAGATCGATAGCCCGAACCACAAAGGATCATAGCGAAGCACAGGTGACATTTCCATGGCCTGCATGCCCATGTAGTGCATGCCGCCAATCCCTGCACCTACCATCACCCCACTCACGATCAATTGCTGGCTACGAACTTCGGTACTTACCAAAAGGTTCAGGGCAACCCGTGAAGCAATCAGACCCGGCAGTACGGACAAGAGCGTAATCGTCAAGTCATACGTCACCACTGCGCAAAGCTTCAGAGCAAGCATGCCCACGAAGTGCATAGCCCACACACCGATACCCAAGGCCAACGAACCGCTCAGTACCGCTAGACGACGTTGTAACGCATCTTCAAATTTTTGCGCCACATCGACAATATGCAAACAAACCACCGACAGGGCAATGGCGAGCAATACAGAAATCGCAACAAGCCGATAATCGTAGCTCGAAAGCACATACAGACTTGGATCGCTCGCCGTGCTGAAGTAGTTATTCCAAAGCATACTCAATTCCTTGCGTTTATCGATGGGACCTTAGAGTCAATATACCTACGTCCAATTGGGCGAAACACGATTTAATGAACACGATCGGTTTAGATTAGATGCTACAGCAGATCTCAAAGGTATCCAATTAGATGCAGCAAGGATAAGAAATTCAATCCACCTAACCGATATAATCTACCCAAATCACGCCCCTCTAAGAAATTCGGTTATGTCGCATTAACGCGAGAAATCAAACATTAGTGTAGACTTTGTTGCTCTATGATCATCAAGTGCCAGTCATATTTCGCTCTTAATTCTTACGCTTGATTTCTATAATCTTTTCAATTTCCTTATTTTTCTTCATTCTCTTTAACTCCGCACCTATTTTTTCTGCTAAATGTGCGCTGCTTTGATTGAGATAGACGAATAGCTCTTTTGTGACCAACACTGTTGATCTCACATCGTTTCCTAGGTTCAACCGTTCCAACATTATGTCTCCATCAATATCGGTCGTGATGACTGCATCAAAACGATCTGCAAACAGCATGGTAAAAAGATTTTTTGAGTCAGAAACGGTTTGAGCGTCCGGCAATCCTTGAACAATGTCAAGACTGTGTTGAACACCATGTATGTGACCTATACGCAAATTTACTAGGTCTTTAATTGACTCGACTTTGAAGAGGCTGTTTTTCTTGAAATAGACCACACTTTGTTGACGCCAACCGAAAATTGACCCACTGGGGGGTCAATATTCAACTGGCGCCAACAATCAAGCGCACGAATTACGATTTATCGAGTTTATGGATGTGGGAACTTCCAACGCTTGGAAACTAGATCAAGTCATGCCCAGCTCGGAAATCATTCAATCATTAAATGATGCTGGCATGCCACTAGTCGCATTGGATGCGCGCAGTCCAAGTGAAACCGCTAAACGCTGGAAGCATCAAGATAGCAAAGG